>DATMDI010000338.1:0-8411 GCA_035557875.1 Vicinamibacterales bacterium | reverse complement strand
GCGGCGCCGGCGCACGCGGTGATGCTGCTCGGCGATGTTGGCCAGATGGAGGAAGTGCGCGAAGGCACGGGCGACGGGCAGCGCGTCGTGCACTGCCATGCGCGACAGCTCGTCGGCGAGCACGCGGAAGTCGGCGTCGTTGCCGGCTCGCGCACTCTTGGCCAGAGCCCGCACGCGCTCGACCATGGCGAAGATCCCCTCGCCCGCGTGCGTCCGGATCGTGTCGCCCAGCAGCTCCCCAAGCAGCCGGACGTCGTCACGCAGCGGTTTATGGGGATCGGCGGCGGGCATCGATCCAACGATACCGCGCGGCTCGACTGGACGCGGGCGACGAATATGTCTGACTCGCGGTCGCATCCTGCAACATCGTGGCGTCCCGCTCGCGGGACGCCCTCGGCGCCCGCCCCCAGCGCGGCCGCCTGTTCCGCAGCGGCGACGATCGCGAGCGCGCCCCTCAAACGGTGGTGCCCGTTATCAAGGTCCGTGCCGACCGTCGGGCGCCGTCCGGCCGTTTTTGCAAAGATCCGAGCGTGCCGCGCGTCTGCGGAAGCCGGCCTCCACAGCGCTCAGAGGCAGCGGGCCACGACGAGCGTCATGTCGTCGTGCTGCGGCGCGCCGTGCACGAAGGCGTCGGCGCCGGCCATGATGCTGGCCATGAGCATGTCCGGCGGCTCGTCTCGGGCGCGACGCAGGAGCGGCATCAGCCGTTCCTCGCCCCATTCTTCCTGCGCGGCGTTCATCGCCTCGCTCACGCCGTCGGTGAACGCCACCAGCAGATCGCCCTGCGCCAGCTGCACCTCGCCCTGCTCGTATCCGCACTCGGGGAGCAGGCCGATCACCGGTCCCCCGGTGTCGAGACGCACCAGGTCGGGCGCGGCCGCGCGGTCGCCCCGTAACACGACCGGAGCATTGTGCCCGGCGTTCACGTAGCCGAGGTGCCGCGTCGCCGGGTCGTACTCGGCGTAGAAGAACGTCGCATACCGGTTCGACGCCGAGCTCTCGTACACCAGGCCGTTGAGGTCGGACATCATCCGCGCGAGCTCGCCGCGGCTGCGCCTCGTCTGGCCGCGGAGAAAGGCGCGCAGCGTCGCCATGAGCAGCGCCGCGGGAATGCCCTTGCCCGAGATGTCGCCGATCGCGAGGCCGAGCCGGCCGCCTTCGAGCGGCACGAAGTCGTAGTAGTCGCCGCCGATGGCGAGCGCCGGCCGGCAGAAGCCGGCGAACTCGAGCCCCGGCACCGGTGGATAGCTTTGCGGGAACAGGCGCTCCTGTACTTCGCGCGCGATCTCGAGCTCTCGCCGGCGCTTCTCGCGTTCGGCGATCTCGAGGCCGACCTGCGCCGTGAGACGGCTGTTCTCGAGCGCCAGGCCGGTCTGCGTGGCGACCGATCCCAGCAACCGCAGATCGTGGCCCGAGAACGGCTCTTCCGAGCGCTTCGGCCCCAGGCTCATCACCCCGACCAGCTTGTGGTTGAGCGACAGCGGCAGCAGGAGCTCGGACTGGAGCTCCGCCAGCGCGCGGCGCTCGCCCTCGCCGGCGGTCTGCACCCACGAATCGGCGTCGTCGAGACGAACCCGCGCGTGAGGCTCGCGTTGCAGGCGACTGGCGGTGGCGCCGGACGCCGGCAGCGTGACGTCGGGCGGTGCCTCGAACCCGACCGTGTGCGCGACCGCCAGCGTGCCGCCGTCGTTGAGCAGGATCGCGACGCGCGGCACGTGCAGCGCCTCGGCGATCCGGCGGGTCACGGTCTCGAGCAGCGGCCGCGTCTCGATCATCGTCCGCACTTCACTGGCCAGATCACTGAGGATCTGGTCGGCGTCGTAGGCTTCGCGGAAGAAGCGTCGATCGACCCGCTCGCGCAGTGTGTCGGCGAAGCGGCGGATGAGCACGATGGCGCCGACGCCCGCCCCGATCAGAAGTACTTGACTGATGAGGCTGGCACTGCGGGCGCCGAGCGCAATCGCGGCGGCCAGCGTGGCCGAGCTGACGACGAACTGGAGCCCGCGCAACGTGCCGCGCGCGAGGATGTATCGGAGGCCCTGCCGGACCACCACGCGTACGTCCATCGCGCGCTCGACGACGATCACGTAGGCCATCGTCAGCGGGAAGAGCAGCAGCGACCCGAGGACGGGAATGATGACCCAGTCGGCGAAGCTCCGTGGCCCTGACGCGACGAGCAGGAGGAACGCGAGCATCGGCGTGACACTGAGGGCGGCGCCGGTCAGCAGCAGCCGCAGCCGCCGCCGGGCATCGGGCTGCCGCTCGGTAATCGTGCGGTAGCCCATGATCAGCAGGAAAAGCAGGATGAACAGGCCATACGACGTGCCGAGGTAGGCCTCGGTGGGCATCAGCGCCTGATCCAGGCGCCGCGCCGCGTCGGGGTCACGCCGGGCGATGAAGTCGTAGACCGGGTTCAGGGCGACGACGCGCAGCACGATTGGCGCGATCACGATCCATTTCAGCCACGGCACCTTGCGGTCGAGGGCGAGCCGCTCTGGAAACGAGATCGCAAAGAGCAGCATGGCCGTCGGCCAGAGGTTGGCAAGCAGCGGCTGATACGCGGCCGCAACCGGCTGAAAGAAATCCTCGCGGCCGTACAGCGACCGGAAGTAGCCGCCGCCAAACTCCGCCAGGCTGAGCACCAGCGCCAGGAGCAGCCAGGCCCGGCGGTCGGTGACCCGCGCGGCGGCCACCCAGAACCCGAGGACGGTGCAACTGAGCGGCAGCACCACGTTCAGGATGCCGAATGCCACGAGTTCGAGCACGGTCGGGCCCCCGGTCCGGATCGGGCTCAGCGCGATCGAAGCCGTCACACGCCGGCGGCCTTCGGTGGGGCGCACAGCCTCGACGGTCAGCCGATCGCCGGCTGAGGCTTTGTAGATCGGAACCCAGAGATCCGCCGGCGTCGCGTGCACGCGTGCCCCGTTGATGGCCACCACGACGTCGCCGGCACGCAGGCCAGCGGCGGCCGCTTCGGGCTCGACGCCCACGAGGTTGAATTCGGGCAGGTCGAAATCGAACGGCTCGCGCACATGGATGTGACCGTAGACGAGGTCGCCGAGCCGCTCCGTGAAGTCGATGACGCGATAGACCGCGACCACCGCGAAGAGCAGCAGCAACACCGTGTAGCCGACCTTGGCGCGAAGCGGGAACGGCTGGTTGGTCACTGGGGGATTCTAAGGGCTCCCGGCTCCCGGCTCTCGGCCTGGGGTCGTGGGGGCCGCCTTCAGGCGGCCCACGGCTGCCGGCTCCCGGCTCAGAGCTTGAGGCTACTATCGCAATCGTGACGGCAGCGGCATCCGAGACGGCGACGGCCCCGCACGACGGCCGCCTGCGGCGGCCGATGCGGGCCCGCTCGCCGCACGAACCACACCGCACGGCCACGCCGCTCGAACTGCTGTTCGACCTGGTGTTCGTCGTGGCGATCGCCGAAGCGGCGAGCGGCCTCCACCACGCGGTCGCAGCCAACCACACCGCGGACGGGCTGATCGGCTACGCGATGGTGTTCTTCGCCATCTGGTGGGCGTGGATGAACTTCACCTGGTTCGCGTCGGCCTACGACACCGACGACCTGCCCTACCGGCTCGCGGTGTTCGTGCAGATCACCGGCGCGCTGATCCTCGCCGGCGGGGTACCGGCGATGTTCGAGGCGCGGATGCCCAACTTCGCCGTGATCGGCGGCTACGTCGTGATGCGACTCGCGCTGGTGGTGCAGTGGCTGCGGGCGTCGGCCTCGGACCCCGAGCACTGCGCCACCGCACGGCGCTACGCGGCGGGCATCGCCGCCGTGCAGGCCGCCTGGGTCGCGCTGCCGTTCCTGCCGGTGCCGGTACTGCCCGTCTTCGTGGCGCTCGTCCTCGTCGAGCTCGTGGTGCCGCTCTGGGCGGAACGCGACGCGCCGACGAGCTGGCATCCGCACCACATCGCGGAGCGTTATGGGCTCCTGACGCTGATCGTGCTGGGCGAATCGATCCTTTCCGCCACGGCGGCCGTGCAGTCGGCTCTGGCCGGAGGCGAACGGCTGTCGGTGCTCGCGCCGCTCATCGCCGGCGGCATGCTGATCGTGTATTCGCTGTGGTGGGTCTATTTCGACCGCCCTGCCCACGACCTCCTCACGACGATGCGGCGGGCGTTCGTGTGGGGCTATGGCCACTACTTCGTGTTCGCCGCGGCCGCCGCGGTCGGGGCCGGCCTCGGCGTCGCGGTCGACGCCGCCGGGGCGCATGCGGCGATCGGATCGGTGACGGCGGGCATGGCGGTGGCGGTACCGGTGGCGATCTACCTCGTCTGCCTGTGGATCCTGCACGACCGGCCGGAATACGGATGGACGCGCGGGCTCGGTCCGCTGGCCGCGGTGGTCGTGCTGCTCACGCCCTTCACCGCGCAGCCGGTGTTCTGGACCGGCGTGACGCTCGCAACGCTGGTCGCCGTGAAGCTCGTAGTGCGGCGCGGGCAGCCTTGACACACGCTCGCCGCGCCGATCACGCAGGCCGCGATTCGCGGGGGCCGGCTTGTAGGGGCCGGCTTTGTAGCCGGCCGCACGGGCGCCTCGAGGCGGCCCGCACATCGGCCCAGGGCCGCCTGAAGGCGGCCCCCACGCTGGGTACGACCGAGCGAATTCGCGTGCTGAACGGTCCGGTTTTCGATTCGGATTTCTGAATCCCATCCAATTCTTCGTCCCAGCCCCTGCTCGTCCCTCGCGTTAAACACCGCTCGAAGGCCGCTCGTCCCTTCGCCCGGCAGACCGGTCACTCGTCCCAACGGCACGTTTCTCTCTATGCATCGCGTCTTGAAGCGGTCATCGGGCTCCGCTCTTCGTGTGCCTCCTGGCTGCTGACGGGGTCGACTGGCGCGCGCAACGCGCCCAGTCGTTGCCGGCACGGATGCCGGGAGGAGTGTGAGCGATGGCAAGACGCATCAGCCTGATTGTGGTGGCGCTGATCGGCCTGGTCGCAGGGATGGCAGGCGCGCAGGAGCGATTTGGCGGTTTGACCGGCACCGTGACCGATTCCACCAAGGCGGCCGTACCCGGCGCCACGGTAACGGCTACCAACCTGCAAACCCGCGCCCAGCGCGTGGTGGTGAGCGGTGGTGACGGCACCTACCGGCTGCCCGATCTCGACCCCGGCCGCTACTCCATCACCTTCGAGCTCGACACGTTCCAGAAGGTGGTCGTGGACGACGTCATCGTCCTGCTGGGACGCACCGTCGGCGTGGACGCCGAGTTGCGGCCCGGCGTGCTGACCGAGACGGTGAACGTCACGGCGGACGCGGCCAAGCAGCTCGATCTCACCAAGGTCACGCTGGCGCACAACATCACGGCCGAGGAGTTCGACCGGATGCCGAAGGGGCGCAGCTTTCAGGGGCTGGCGCTGACGGCACCGGGCGTCAACACCGGCGAGCTCGAGGGCGGCCTGCAGATCCACGGCGCCAGCGCCGCCGAGAACTCCTTCACCATCGACGGTGTCGCGACGAACAGCCTCCTCTACGGCAACTCGCGCCAGAACACGGTGTTCGAGTACCTGCAGGAAGTGCAGGTCAAGACCGGCGGCGTGGACGCGGAATACGGCGGCGCCCTCGGCGGCGTCATCAGCGCCGTGACCAAGTCGGGCGGCAACATTTTCAGCGGCGAGACCCACTACTACTACATCGGCAGCGGCCTCAGCGCCGGCCCGGTGCAGCGGCTCATCCTCGACCCGAACAACCTCACCAACGTCGGCTATTACCAGGACACCAAGCAGCCCAACCACCAGAGCGAGTTCGGCGGTTCGCTGGGCGGCCCGATCGTACGGGACAAGCTGTTCTTCTTCGGCTCGGTGTCGCCGCGCGTGGTGCGGCGCACCAACGAGTACAACTTCTCCTCCGGCACCGAACCGGGCGAGATCAACCAGAAGCAGACGGCGTGGCAGGCCTTCGGGAAGATGTCGTACGCCGCCAACAAGGTGCACGCCAACGCCAGCCTGCTGATGACGCCGACGCGCTCGACCGGGCGGATCCCTGCCTACGATGGACAGGGGACCAACTTCCTGGTCACGTCGCTGGCCGCCAACCAGGCGGAGACCACGCGCGGATTCGAGAGCGATCAGACCAACGTCAGCAGCAACGTGGATGTCTGGCTGCGCAACAACAGCTATCTGAGCGCGCGCGGCGGCTATTTCTCCGACAGCTACAAGGACACGGGCGTTCCCAACATCACCAGCTACACCTACCAGACGCCCAACTTCACCGTGCCTGGAGTGCCGCCCAGCCTGCAGGGGCCGTCCGGCACCTTCAACACTCCGCGCATCCAGATCAGCAATTTCGACACCACCAAACAGGGTTTCGTGCAGCTCGATTACAACCACGCGTTCAACGCCGCGGGCTCGCACCTGCTGAAAGGCGGTTGGGGGCTGCGGCACTCGTCGAACGACGTGGACGTGTCGTATCCGGGCGGCTACGTCTACCTGTATTGGGGGCAGGCGTTTCGCAGCAGCGCCACCGGCCAGACCGGTACCGGCACCTACGGCTACTACGCCGTGAACGATCTCGCGACCCGCGGCGACGTCAACGCCAACATCCAGAACCTGTTCATCCAGGACAGCTGGACGATCGGATCACGGCTGACGCTCAACCTCGGCATCCGCACCGAGAACGAGAAGATTCCGACGTTCGCGCCCGAGATCCGTCCCTATGGCATCGAGTTCGGCTTCGGCGACAAGATCGCTCCGCGCCTCGGCGCCAGCTTCGACGTGAAGGGCGACGGGCGCGTGAAGGCGTTCGCGAGCTGGGGCCGCTACTACGACTGGACGCGTTACGAGATCGCGCGCGGTTCGTACGGCGGCGACCTGTGGCACATCTTCTACCGGTCGCTCGACACGCTCGACATCGCCAGCCTGAATCTGAGCAACATGCCGGGCAACGACTTGTGGGGCGGGCCGAACGGCTTCCGCGACTTCCGCGGCAACTCGATCGAGGCCACCGACCCCAACATCAAGCCGATGTTCCAGGACAGCTTCAACGGCGGCGTCGACTTCCAGCTCGGAGCGCGCACCGCGCTTGGCGTCCACGTCATCCACAACAACCTGGGCCGCACCATCGAAGACCTCGGCGCCCTGGTCAACGGCGACAGCATCTACGTGATCGGCAACCCGGGCGAGGGCGACAACGTGATCACGCCGGCGTCGTATCCGGCGACGGCCAACTTCGCCACGCCGAAGCCGAAGCGCCAGTACGACGCGCTCGAAGTGACGCTCGAGCGCCGCTTCGCGAAGAACTGGTTCGGGAACGTCAACTACACGTGGAGCCGCCTGTACGGCAATTACTCCGGCACCGCCAACTCCGACGAGATCCAGACGCCGACCACCGGCATCACGTCGAAGAATGCGCAGCAGCAGAACGGCTCGATTGCCCGCCCGGGCAGCAACTCGCACACCGGCTGGGACATCGACGAGCTGATGTGGGACTCGCACGGCAATCTGGATCCGCGCGGCCGCCTGGCCACCGACCGGCCGCACGTGGTGAAGATGTACGGCGCCTACCAGTTCGACTTCGGCACGCAGGTCGGCGCCTTCTTCTACGGCGGCAGCGGCACGCCGGTCACCACTCAGGTGGTCGGCCTGGACGCCTACGCGCCGATGGTCAACGGCCGCGGCGACATGGGCCGCACGCCAGTGCTCACACGCACCGACCTGCTGCTGTCGCACGAGGTCGGGCTCGCCGATCGGAAAAAGGTACGGCTGGAGCTGACCATCCAGAACCTGTTCAACCAGAAGACGGCGACGCACATGTTCAACTACCTGAACAAGGGCGCCCCGGCGGGCAGCCAGACGCGCGCGGCCAACGCGATCGACTTCTCGAACGTGAACCTGGCGGCGGGCTACGACTACGACGCGCTCATCCTGCAGACGCTGGAAGGGCGCAACTCGTACGACCCGCGCTACGGGATGGACGATCTGTACAGCCCCGGGCTCCAGGGCCAGTTCAGCGTGAAGTTCAGTTTCTGATTCTCGAGCGGGTAGGCAGGCAGGACGCGGGCGATCCCATGGGGTCGCCCGCGGTTCAGCCGCGGGTCGCCGCCGTGGCGGCGACCTGCCGCCGCTCCTCTAGAAGCCCCCGCTCGACCAGCCGATCCAGGCCGCCGGCAAGGCCCGCTTTGGTCAGCGGCTTGGTCACGTAATCGTCCATGCCGGCGGCCAGGCAGCGCTCGCGATCGCCTTCCATCGCGTTGGCGGTCACGGCCACGATCGGCGTGCGGGCACCGTCCCGCTCCGCGTCGCGGATCGTGCGTGTCGCTTCGAAGCCGTCCATCTCGGGCATCTGGCAATCCATCAGGATCAGATCGAAGGAGCCCACCCGCCACGCCTCGACCGCATGCCGGCCCGAGGGCGCCACTTCCACCTGGCAGCCGAGCGCCGAGAGCATCAGTATCGCGA
>DATMDI010000337.1:0-4655 GCA_035557875.1 Vicinamibacterales bacterium | reverse complement strand
GGACTCGTGGGCACGGGTCTGGGGCTTTCTCGACAACCACCTGCAGCCGCCGTACAATTGAGGGTCTGCATCGCGATGGGGGTGACGTCGTACGCATCTGCCCGATTCGTATGTAATGTCCGCCTTGGGGCGGATCTCGTCGTCCCCAACAATGTGGGCCAGTAGCGCAGTTGGGAGCGCGCATGAATGGCATTCATGAGGTCACCGGTTCGATCCCGGTCTGGTCCACCACCTTCTAACCCCCTAACCCCCCCCGCAGTTCGCGTAGTTCCAGCCTTACAGCGCAATCGAAATGCACCACCGACATGAGGTCGCACGCGCGGCCCATGTGCATCCTGGTGCGTTTTCCTGCCGCAGGAGAAGAATCCTCGCGGCCCAATAGTGGTTAGGCCAGCGTGAGAAACCTGGCCGGTCGTCAGGACTTGTGAGTGGGAATCGAAGAAGAGGTGCGAGGACGATTTCGATGCTCTTCCCGTTCCGATGCCGCGTGAGACTGCTGCTCGTTGTGGCCTGTGCGCCAGCTTCAACCCGTTAACACCCGTCGACTACAAGATCGCCGCGCCAGGAGATAGGGTCCTCCGGGCGAATTCCGGGCTACGGGTCACCACGTCACCAGTGTAGAGAGTCACGCCTGAAGATCTGACGCGCTGGCGGTAGCGGGTTCGTATCGACGACCGCAGTGAAGCACACCGATCCAGCGAGCGCCTGGTCGTTCAGGCCATGTCGCCCAGATGACGCCCGCACCACTCGGCGGCGAGCCGCGCCACCTCGTCGAGTGCTCCGGGTTCTTCGAACAGATGCGTGGCCCCCGGCACGATCTCCAGCGAGACCGGTGCATGCATGCGGCGCATCGCGTAGCGGTTCAACTCGATCACCGGACCATCCGCGCCGCCGACGATGAGCAGCGTCGGCGCCTGAACCCGTTCCAAGGCCTCGTCGGCGAGATCCGGCCGCCCGCCGCGAGAAATCACGGCATGGGTGATTCCCGGACGCGCGGCGGCGGCGATCAGCGCCGCCGCCGCGCCGGTGCTGGCTCCAAGGAACGCGAGCGGCAGCGTCGCGAGGTCGGCTCGCTCCCGGGTCCAGTCCGCAGCGCCAATTACCCGTTTCCCGAGCAGGGGAATGTCGAAACGGTATTCACTCGTCTGCTCGTCCTCGACCTCCTCCTCGCGAGTGAGCAGGTCGAGCAGCAAGGTGCCGAAGCCGTGCCGCCGCAGCGCCTGGGCCACGGTGCGGTTGCGGCGGCTGAAGCGGCTGCTACCGCTGCCGTGGGCAAAAATGACAAGACCTGAGGCGTTGGCTGGCATCTCGAGGTCGCCCTCCAACGCCACGCGCCCGAGGTCGATGCGAACCGAGTCATTGACGGTGATGCGTGGCATGGCTGTCACCTTCCAGTGAGATAGCCGTTCGCGTCGACGAGAGGCGCCGTCCCATCCGCGTCCGGCCCGAACCAGATTGCCCGGCGTGCCACGATGTCCGCGCAGCATCTCTTGCTATCGCGCCTCGACCTCACCTGCTGGGAACAATGCAAGCAGAGTGCCTCGCGCCCCGAGCCCTGGTATTGCCGGGACGAGCTCGAATCTCGGCGCCGCTATCCCGACAGCATGGCCGTGAGCCGACGGGTTTGTCGAAAGGGGCGTGCGGACCAGTCAGAGGGCTTGCGCGCCGTTTTCGGTGAAGGCGGCGGCGGGCCCTCGGCAGACCGCGTGCTAGCATTCGCACGCTCGCGGGCGATTTGCCATCGCCGCGCCGGCTCACGACCGAGACAGAGGTGTATGACGAATCCGTACGCTCCCCCGAGCGCCACCGTCTACGACGTCGCCGACCGGCACGCAGCCATGGTGCTCGCCGGTCGCGGCACCCGTCTGGGCGCGCAAATTCTCGACGCAGTCGTCGTCTTCTGCATGGTCTACATTCCGTTTCTCGCCGGCGCCGCGCTGCTCGGTCCGAACGCCGATTTCGACGTGCCGGAGATGAGCGTGCTGGCCCTGGCGGCGTTCTTCGTTGGCCTTATCGGCTTCATCGCCTGGCTTTATTTCACCATCGTCTTCGTGAGCCGCAACGGTCAGACCATCGCGAAGCGGTGGCTCAACATCAAGGTGGTGCGATCCGACGGCTCTTCGGCGTCGCTCGGGCGCATCTTCTGGCTTCGTAACGTGCTCAACACCGCGATCAGCATCATCCCGCTCTACGGCATCATTGACGCGCTCTTCATCTTCAGCGAGTCACGGCAGTGCCTCCACGACAAGATCGCCGACACGATCGTGGTGGACGCCTGAGCGCACGCCGCGGCGAGCGCCGCGTCCTCGATACTGTCGTCGCCACCGAGACGCCGGAAGGCATCGTGCTGGAGCTGCGCCCGGCCGGCCTGGCGGTCCGCTACTACGCCTTCGCGCTCGACTGGGTCATCCGGCTCTCGGTCATCTACGGCGCCGCGATGGTGGCCTCCGTCCTCGGCGGCATCGGCATGGCGTTCTGGATCATCCTGATCTTCGCGCTGGACTGGTTCTATCCGGTCGTGTTCGAGCTGTCCGCATCGGGCGCCACGCCGGGCAAACGGGTGTTCGGCCTGAGGGTCGTGATGGACAACGGCCTGCCGGTCACGGCCGCGGCGTCGATGACGCGCAACCTGCTGCGCGTCGCCGATTTCCTTCCGCTCGGATACGCCGCCGCCATCATCTGCCTGCTGCTCAGGGCCGACGGCAAGCGGCTGGGCGACCTGGCGGCGGGCACGCTGGTGGTGCACCAGCCGCGGGCCGAATCGCGGGCGGTGCTCGACGACGTGCCGCTGGTCGCGCCAGTGCGGCCGCTCGCACCCGAAGATCAGGCGGCGCTGATTGCGCTTGCCACCCGTGCGTCGACGCTGACCAGCGACCGTCTCGACGAGCTCGCCGCGCTGGCGGCGCCGGTGTCGGGCGACGCCCGCCGGGCCGGACGCGAGGTCACGGTGCGCGTCCTCGGTGTCGCACAGTGGGTGCTCGGCCGGCGATGATGACGCCGCTGCGGTTCGAGGCGCTGTACGAGGACGAGTGGACCGAGCTCGAGACCTGCCTCGATCGGCTCGCCGGCCGGGCGCACGCGATGGGCGGCAGCCAGGTCAGCGCCGCGCGCGCGGCCGCGCTCTACCGGCGCGCCTGCGAGCACCTGGCGCTGGCGCGTGCGCGCTCCTACCCCGCCTACGTCGTCACCCGGCTCGAACGGCTCACCGACGAGGCACACCAGCGCATCTACCATCATCGCGAGCTGGGCTTCTCGCGGCTGATGCGCGTCATCACCGAGGAGTTTCCCCGCACCGTGCGGTCGCACAAGTGGTACGTCGCCGTGGCGGCGGTTCTCTTCCTGCTGCCCACGATTACCGTCGGCCTGCTGGTCTACTTCCAGCCCGAGATGATTCTCTCGGTGGTGAGCTCCGACACCGCGGCGAGCTTCGAGCAGATGTACTCGCCAAGCGCGGCTTCGATCGGACGCACCCGCGACGCCTCGACCGACTGGATGATGTTCGGCTTCTACATCCGCAACAACATCGGCGTCGCGTTCCAGTGCTTCGCCGGCGGATTGTTCGCGGGCCTCGGCACCGTGTTCTTCCTGGCTTACAACGGCGCCTTCTCCGGTGCCCTCGCCGGCTACCTGACCGAACGCGGCCTGTCGCACACCTTCTATTCCTTCGTCGCGACGCACTCGGCGTTCGAGCTCACCGCCATCGTGATCGCCGGCACCGCCGGCCTGCGGTTGGGACACGCGCTGCTCGCGCCTGGCCGGCTGAGGCGTCGCGTCGCGCTCGTCGAGGCGTCGCGCGACACCGTGGTGCTCCTGTACGGCGTCACGGCGATGCTCGTACTGGCCGCGGCGGTGGAGGCGTTCTGGTCGTCAGCCAGCTGGCTCAACCCGATCGCCAAGTACAGCGTGGCGGCGGTGTGCTGGGCCGCCGTTCTCGCCTATTTCGTATTCCAGGGCCGCCGTGCAGGTTGACGCCCTCGCCGTCCGGCTCCGGCCGCGTTCGCCGCTCGAGGCCGCCGATTTCGGCGTCCGCCTGTGTCAGAGCGCCGGGCGTTCGGTGAGCGGGTGTTATGCGCTGGCGGCTGTGCCGGCGCTGCTCTTGGCCGCGGCGTCGTACCAGTGGGCGAGCTGGCTGCCGGGCGTCGTGATCTGGTGGCTGAAGCCGTGGCTCGATCAGTCGATCCTCTTCGTCTTGTCGCGCGCCGCGTTCGGCCAGACGACCACGCCCGGCGACCTGTGGCGGGCGCGGCGGCAGGTGTGGTGGCGGCAGCTGCTGTTCACGCTGACGGTCCGCCGGCTCTCGCCATGGCGGTCACTCACGCAGCCGGTGTATGGGCTCGAGGGTCTGTCCATCCGGCAGGCTCACGGGCGGGTGCGCCAGATCCGCCGGCGCGCCGCCGGTCAGGCGCTGCTCGTGACACACGCCTTCTCGATGGCCGAAACGGCGCTGACCGTGGCGTTGATTTCATTGCTGTTCTGGCTCGCGCCCAGCGGGCTCACGCCGACGTTCGAGCAGGTGCTCGGCGGCGGGGACACCGGCACGGTGGCGCTCATCGTCAACTGCGCCTATCCGGTCGCCGCGCTCTTCATGGAGCCGTTCTACGTCGCGGCCGGGTTCGCGATGTATCTGAACCGGCGCGTTGAACTGGAAGCGTGGG
>DATMDI010000336.1:0-13708 GCA_035557875.1 Vicinamibacterales bacterium | reverse complement strand
GATGGCGCAAACGGCGGCTGCCGACCTCGCGCACGTGAACGGCGCGGCCGAAACCGGCGCCGCGCTTGCACGCCACCAGCAGGGCTCGAACGCGCAGTTCCCTCTGGTGTCGTATGCGGTGGTGCCGTCGTCGGCGGCGTGCACGGCCGGCAGACCAGCCGGCGCGGCAGGCCCGATCGCGGTGGCCGGTGCCTGGGAACACACGCCGGCGCCGATGCTCGTGCCGGAATGGGTATCGTGCGCCGGCTACGGCGGCCTGGTGGCGGGGGAGGCCAGCGCGTCTTCGCGCCCCTGGATGGCCGCACGCGCCGTGGCGTGGGTGACCCACGGCGACGTCCGCGAGGCCGTGGTGGTGGACGTGCCCCTGGGCGCGATGCTCCTCGACCAGATCGCCGGCGAGACGGGCGTCGCGGTGCAGACGCTGCAGATCTATTCGGACGTGGACGGCCCCGTCGAACCCGAGCCGACGCCGGAGCCGCAGGCGCCGTCCGGCCCGGCCGCCGCCGACGCCGCGTCGCAGCGCGGTTCGTTCCTCGGGCCAGCCACGATCTCGCTCGGCCGCAGGGGGCTGTTCTCGTTCGTCGTCAGCTGGGCCGCGCTGCTCGACTACATCGCGTGGGACACTGGCCGTCCCGAGCAGCTCCTGGTTCAGTTCGATCTGGCGTTGCGTCAGGTCTACGAGCACCTGTCGTCGTCGGCCGGCCGGATCGGCGGGCTCAGCATCGGCCAGCTGTTGTTCTTCGCGCTGGCGATCGTCGGGGTGCTCTTCCTGATCATCCTGGCGGTGGCGTTTCTCATGGGCTTCGTGCTGGCCCGATCCATCACCGGCGCCGTGCACGAGCTCTTCGAGGGCACCGAGAAGGTGCGCGGCGGCGACTTCTCGCACAAGATCGTGGTCCGCACGCAGGACCAGATGGGCGAGCTCGCCGAGTCGTTCAATTCGATGACCGCCAGCATCGAGGATCTGCTCGTGCAGAAGGCGCAGAAGGAGCGCCTCGAGCAGGAGCTGCGCATCGCCCGCGAGATCCAGATGTCGCTGCTGCCGCAAGTGGCGCTGACGTCTGGAGGGCTGTCGTTTGCCGGCCACTGCGAACCGGCGCGCGAAGTGGGGGGCGACTACTACGACTTCTGGGCCATCGACGACCACCGCTTCGGCATGCTCATCGCCGACGTCGCCGGCAAGGGCACGTCGGCCGCGCTCTACATGGCCGAGTTGAAGGGCATCGTGCTGTCGTTCAGCCAGTCGCACATGTCGCCGCGGCAGCTGCTCATCGACGCCAACCGGATCATCTCCAACCACCTCGACACGCGGCGGTTCATCACCATGACCTACGGCGTGGTGGACGTGCGCGCCGCTACGCTCACCTACGCGCGGGCGGGCCATTGCCCGCTCATCCGCCTGCCAGGCCCGAATTCGCCGTCGCAGGCGGCCGAGGTCCTGGCGCCAGACGGGCTGGTGCTGGGCCTCAAGATCGACGACGGCGAGATGTTCGCGCGCCTGCTCGAGGAAGCCACGATCCCCATTGCGCCGGGCGACGTCTTCCTGTTGTATACAGACGGATTGACGGAAGCGATGAACGCCGCGGGAGATTTCTTCGGCGAGGAGCGCCTGAGCGCGCTGGTGCAATCGCACGGCACGGCGCCCTTCGCCCAGCTGCGCGACGAGATCCTGGGCGCGATCTCGACGTTCGTCGGCCCGGTGGAACAGCAGGACGACATGACGATGCTGCTGCTGCGCGTGCAGGGCACGGAGCACGCGGCGGCGTGAGCCACCCCGACCCGCCGCCGGCCCCGGTGGTCGTGTTCCATACCTCGTCGAACATCGAGGCGAGCGTGGTGATGTCGCTGCTCGACAGCCACGGCATCGACAGCTTCCGCATCAGCGGCAACCCGCAATCGATCTGGCCGATGTCGGTCAACGCGCTGGGCGCCATCCAGATTGCGGTGGCGAGCCCGGCGGCGGACGACGCGCGCCGCATCATCGACAGCCACCGGCAGGACGTCGGCGCCCGCCTGGTTCGCCTCGAGGACGCCTGCGCGGCGCTCGAATCGCGCATCGGCTACCGCTTCCGCGATCGCGGCCTGCTCGAACAGGCGCTTACGCACCGGTCGCGCGCGGCCGAAGACGTGTCGGGCGCGGCCGACAACGAATCGCTCGAGTTCCTCGGCGACGCGGTGCTGGGTTTCGTCGTGGCCGATCGACTGTTTCACCAGTTCCCCGAGTACAACGAGGGGCAGAAGTCGAAGATCAAGGCGGCGGTGGTGTCGACGCAGTCGCTGGCGCGGCATGCCGAGGCGATCGCGCTGGGCGATTACCTGCTGCTCGGACGCGGCGAGGAGAAGACCGGCGGCCGTCTCAAGTCGGCGCTGCTGGCCGACACCTACGAGGCGCTCGTCGCGGCGATCTACCTCGATGGCGGCGTCGAGGCCGCGGCCACGTTCCTGCAGCGCGAGCTCAAGGACGCGATCGACGGCGGCAGCGAGCGGCTGTTCGTGCAGGACTACAAGTCGTCGCTGCAGGAGCGCGTGCAGGCCCTCGGTCGTCCATTGCCGGAGTATCGCGTTTCTGGCGAGTCGGGTCCCGACCACCACAAGCTGTTCACCGTCGAAGTCGTGGTCAGCGGGGAAGTGCTGGGCGCGGCCACGGGGCGCGCGAAGAAGGAAGCGGAGCAGGATGCCGCACGCCAGGCGTTGGTTCGCCTGGACGAACAGCGCACGGCGTGAACGCGACGGCGGGGCTGAAGCCCCGTGTGGGGGCCGCCTTCAGGCGGCCCGTGCTGGGCCGGCTAAAGCCGGCCCCCACGTACCTACCCCCTGCCCCTAGTCGATCTCGATGATGCCCCAGCCCTTGCGCTCGTCGGGGGCGCCGGCTTCGACGCCGGCGTAAGCGAGCTCCGGCGAGCCGCTGTTGCTGATGGCGGGCGCCGGCGCGGCGCCGCCGGATTCGGCGGGGACCGGGGACGGCGGGGCCACGGCTGGCGCAACCAACTGCAGGCGTCCGAGCGCATACTTCTGGACCTCGCGCGCGACGTCTTCCGGCGGCGGCGGCACGGCCCGGCAGTGGAGCCGTACCCACAGGCGCAGCAGCGGGTCGGTGAAGCTGTATTTCTTGTGGCTCGACGACACCAGATCCACGTCTTCGAGCCACGACAGGTAGTCCTTCGTGGACCCGGGCGTGCGCTTGAGCCGCAGGGAAATCTCGGTGAGGGTGAGCGGCTCTTCGGCGGCCAGGATGTCGAGGATGGCCTTCAGCGCCCCGTAACCGCGCGCGCGGTGCAGCCGCAGCTCGTAGCAGAAGCGGCAGGCCCGGTCGAGCTCGCCACCCGGCGACAGGAGCGCCGCCAGAGCCCCCACGGCGTCGCTGGTGCCGGTCATGCGAGCCGTGGCTTCGCCAATGGCGGCGGTATACGAAGCTCGACCGTTGGAAAGGGCCTCGATGGTACGGCTCAGGTCGTCGCGCTCGGCGGCCGGCACCTGATCGTAGCCGTTGAAGGTCGGCGCCAGCAGGTCGGTGACTTCGCCGGCGGTGAGGGGCAGCACGTGCATCACCTCGAAGCGCGCGGTCGCGTCGCGCAGCAACTTGTGAGCGCGGGCGACGTAGCGCGAGGTCAGCACGAAGCGGTTGTTGCTGGTAGCGAGCGCGTCGAAGAGGTCGCGCAGCACGTGACGCAGCCCGGGGAAGCTTTCGAACGTCCGCAGTTCGAGCACCTCGTCGAGCAGGAACGTCGCCGGTTCGCCGCCGGGCGCCGACGCGTGGCTCATGAACGCCATCGTCATGTCGAACGCCTCGCGCGCGTTGGCCGGCGTGCGGTGGTCGTGCGACGGGAAGGGCGATGAGCTGGTGACGGCGGTGAGGAATCGCTCAGGTGTGCTGGCGCAGCGCTCGACGTCGAGGTACTGCACGGCGTCGCGGCCCATGCGATCGCGGAGGCGCTGCAGCATCGATGTCCGGCCTGTGCCGCACCCTCCCAGGATGACGGGGATTCTTGAAGGCATCGCTTCGAGCGCGCCTTGCACTCGCCGTTCGAATCCTGCTTGTGGGCCATTCATCTCGTGCTGTGCCTCTGCGTACGTCGTCGTGAAGGATCAGAAGGTAAGAATCGGCGGCGGGCTTGTCAATTGGTTTTCGAAAAAAAATTCCGTTGACATTCGGCGCGCATCCGCAGATCGACGCCGCCTCCGCGCACGCGCGAATCGCCGCGTATTTCGCATACGATATTACTGAATGGCGAAGACGAATATCGCGGTGCTCGGCGCGCAGTGGGGCGACGAAGGCAAGGGCAAGATCGTCGACATGCTGACGCCGCACTTCTCGGCCGTGGCGCGCTATCAGGGCGGCCACAACGCCGGCCATACCGTGTACGTGGACGGCCAGAAGTTCGTGCTGCACCTGATTCCGTCCGGCATTCTGCACGCCGGTGTCACGTGCGTGATTGGCAACGGCGTCGTCATCGATCCCGAGGCGCTGTTCAAGGAAGTAGACGAACTGGCGCGGATCGGCATCAGCGTCGACGGACGCCTGCTCGTCAGCGAGAAGGCGCACGTCATCCTGTCGTACCACCGCGAGCTCGACGTGCTGTCGGAGGCGCGGCGCGGTGAACGGAAGATCGGAACCACCTCGCGCGGCATCGGTCCCGCCTACGAGGACAAGATCGGCCGCCGCGGCATCCGCATCTGCGACCTGTTTGGCGAGCGCGAGGCGCTGGCCACCGAGGTGCGCGAGAACGTCCACGCCCGCAACCACGCGATCAACGAGTCCACGCTCGATTGGAAGCCGGTGTTCGAGCACCTGATCGGGCACGGGGAGCGGCTGCGGCCGTGGGTGGCCGACACGTCGTTGTTCCTGCACGAGACGATGGCCGCCGGGAAGTCCGTGCTCTTCGAGGGCGCCCAGGCCACGCTGCTCGACATCGACCATGGCACCTATCCGTTCGTCACCTCGTCGAACGCCTCCGTCGGGGGGGTGTGCACCGGTCTGGGTGTGCCGCCGCGGGCGATTGGCGGGGTTCTGGGCGTGGCCAAGGCCTACACGACGCGGGTGGGGGAAGGGCCACTGCCGACCGAACTCAGCGGCGAGCTGGCCGAGCGGCTGCGTGAGACCGGGCAGGAGTACGGCGCGTCCACCGGACGGCCGCGGCGCTGCGGCTGGTACGACGCCGTGGTCGTGCGCTACTCGGCCCGCATCAACGGGCTCGACGCCATCGCGCTGACCAAGCTCGACGTGCTCGACGGGCTGCCCGAGGTGCGGATCTGCACCGGCTACCGGACCGCGTCGGGGCTGCTCACCGAGTTCCCGGCGGACCTCCGCCTCCTCGCCAACGCGGAGCCCGTGTACGAAACGCTGCCCGGATGGTCGTCGCCCACCAAGGGCGCCACCCGCATGACCGACCTGCCGCTCGAGGCGCGCCGCTACCTCACGCGTCTCGAGGAGGTGAGCGGCGTTGTGTGCGGTCTCGTCTCCACCGGATCGGATCGCCGCGAGACGATCATCAAGCCCGGCTCGGTGGTGGAAGGCTGGATGGAGAGCGTGCCCGTACGTACGTAGGGCGCCACGTACGTGGGGGCTTTAGCCGGCCCTGGGCCGCCTGAAGGCGGCCCCTACGACTGCGAGTTAGTTTCTCTTCGAGTCTTCGGCGCGGTTCGTGTCGCAGAAGCGTCCCACCGCATCCGGATCCGCGTCGAAGAACTCGATGCCCGCGCGATAGCGCGGCCCTGCCTTCGGCAGTTCGAACGCCGACCATGCCACGCCCGCGCTGAACCGCACCGGTTTGGCGCCCTCGGTGAACGACAGGCGCACGCGCTGATTCGGCTTGAGCAGCGTGCCCGACACCACTTGGGCGCCGACTGTGGAAAGGTCCACGAGCATCGCCGGGTTGCCGTCGATCAGCACCTCGATGCCCTCGATGATCCTGAAGCGCGGCGCGCGCCGCGTGCCCTTTTGATCGAGCGCGGCCGGCGGCGTGGCCACCGCCGCCGCCGTGGCGGCAGCGCCCGAAGGTCCCGCTGCTGGAACCGCCGCGGAGCCGCCGCGGCCCGACGACTTCGAGGCCCCCGACTCCGCCGAGACGATGCGGATCTCGACCGTCTCGAGCGAGGTGTCGGCCTTGATGCGGTTGATCAGCGCCGCGCCACGCGACTTCTTGGCGAAGATGCGCTCGATGGCGACGATGTCAGGTCGCCCGGTCATGATCGCTTCGAGCGCGGCCGGCGTTTCGGCGTCGGTGAACGCCTGTGCGTCGCTGTACTCGGAGCGGCCCTTCAGGACGCTGAGCTGGTCGGGTTCGGCGATGAGAACGATGGACACGATTGCTCTGAATATCGGCAGGGCTCGCGCGGTTCTTCACCGCGCGTTTCTGGCGCGCCAGCGCTTGCCTTCGCGTGCAGGCGCGCGCAGGTCCTCCCCACACAGCCCGCCTGATCTACAGTCATCCGATGTCCGATCCTGAAGTCTGGCTGCGCGGGCCCGTGCCCGGCTACGACCCGATGGTGCTGCCCGTGGTGCACTCGCTGCTGCAGGTGCGGGAAGATCTGGCGCGTCTGGAGGCGATGGTGGCGCCCGCCCACGTGTGGACGCGGCCGGGCGGCGCCGCGTCGATCGGCTTCCACGTCCGCCACACCGGCGGCGCGCTGGATCGGCTCCTCACCTACGCGCGGGGCGACGGCTTGAACGACCGGCAGCGCAAGTTTCTCGCGGCCGAAGAGACTCCCGGCGAGCCGGCCCCCGGCCTCGCGACCCTCGTGGCCGAAGCCAACGACACCATCGAGCGCTCGCTGGCCCAGTTGCGGACCACCGACGCGACCCGTCTCCTGGACGAACGGCGCGTGGGGCGCGCCGCACTGCCGTCCACCGTGTTGGGGCTCCTCGTGCACGCCGCCGAACATTCCACCCGGCATCTGGGCCAGGCGCTCACGACTGCGCGTATCCTCATGGGCACGTAGCCGGAGGACGGACGTCCGTAGCTGCGGGTCCTCAGACCCGCCCTCAGACTGGCGGCCGTGTGCGATCGCGGCCGGCCGGACGTTTCTCTCAGGCGAGAAGCGCGACGCGTGCCCGCCCGGCACTGCGCGCGCGTGCGTCAACCGCAGCGAAGGAGCTCCCCATGGCGAAGAAGAAGTCCGCGGACTACGAGACCTACATCGCGTCTGCCAAGCCCTCGGCCCGCATGATGGGAGCGGCGGCGGCGGCAGCGGCCTCGGCGTTCAAGATCGAGGTGCGGTTCCTGGGTGGGCTCACCACCCCTCAGAAGAACGCGTTCAAGGCCGCAGCCGACCGCTGGGCCAGCGTGATCGTCGGCGACCTGCCCAGCGTGCGCGTGGACGGCGAGGTGATCGACGACCTGCTGATCCTCGCCCAGGGCACCGCCATCGACGGCCCCGGCCGCATCCTCGGCCAGGCGGGCCCCACCCACATCCGTCCGGCATCGGCCGGCAAGTCCGCCTTGCTGCCGGTGAAGGGCATCATGTCGTTCGACACCGCCGACCTGAAGGACATGCAGAGCGCGGGCACGCTCAAGGACGTGATCACCCACGAGATGGGCCACGTTCTCGGCATCGGCACGATCTGGGCACAGAAAGGGCTGCTGAAGAACGCCGGGCAGAACACGGTGCGCTTCACCGGCAAGAACGCCCGGCGCGAGTACGGCAAGCTGCTGAAGAAAGCGGCCGCCGACGTTCCGGTGGAGAACACCGGCGGCCCGGGCACGGCCGACGGCCACTGGCGCGAGAGCGTGTTTCGCAACGAGCTGATGTCGGGCTTCATCGCCGCGCCGAACAACCCGCTGAGCCGGGTGACCGTGGCCAGCCTGCAGGACATGGGATACGAAGTGGACCTGTCAAAAGCTGAGCCCTACAAACTGCCCGACCTGTTTGCCGTGGCCGCGGCCGGCGCGACCACCACGCACGACGAGCTGCACGCGCTGCCCGTCATCCCGATCGAAGTCCCCGACAGCAGTATGATCGAGTAGCTGATACAGTCCTTCTTGATGAAGGGCATGCTCAGGCCGGCGCAGACGGTGGTGCCGGAATCGGCGCTCGAGCCCGACACCGTGTCGCCGCCGCCCAACCGCTTCACGCACGTCGTCCGAGCGCGGCAGCCGTTCTTCATCGGCGCCGCGCTCGGCGGCGAGCCCGACGGCACGCTGGCCGCGGGCGCGAAGGTGGTGCTGATGGTGCGGGGCAAGGGCGACGCCTGCCGCGTGATCGATCGCCGCGGCCGCTACGTCACCACCTCCTGCAAGGCGCTGCAGCCACTGTCATGAGCGTCGACACCGTCGATCCCTATCGCATCGTCCACTCGCCGCTCGCCGAGAAGCCGTGGGTGGCCGAGGTGGAGCTCAACGCGGAGCTCGCGACGTCGTTGATCGAGTCGCAGTTCCCGCCGCTCTCACCGGTCTCCCTCGAACCGATGGGCGCGGGATGGGACAACACCGCTTACCTCGTGAACGGCGACTGGGTGTTCCGGTTCCCACGGCGCACCATCGCCGTGCCGCTGCTCGAAACCGAAGCACGCGTGCTGCCCGCACTCGCGCCGCGGCTGCCAGTTCCCATCCCGCGGCCCGAGTGGTTCGGACGGCCGGGCGCGACGTATCGCTGGCCGTTCCTGGGCTACCGGCGGCTGGCGGGGCGGGTGGCGAGCGACGTGGACCTCGACGAGCAGGCGCGGGCTGCGCTGGCGCGGCCGCTGGCGCGGTTCCTTCGAGTGCTCCACGACGTGCGGCGGCCCGAGGCCGAAGCGTGGGGCGCGCCACCCGATGCGTTCGGACGTCTCGATCCCCATCGGCTCGAGCAGATGGTGCGGCCGGCGTTGGCCGATCTCGCGGCACGCGGCACCATCGACGACCCGACCCCGTGGCTCGATCTCCTCGACGAGGGTCTGGCGGCGCTGCCGCTGCCCACGCCGCTGGCACTCGTGCATGGCGACTTCTACTCGCGCCACGTGTTGGTGGACGAGGGCGGCCGGCTCACCGGCGTGATCGACTTCGGCGATCTCCACCTCGGGCACCCCGCGGTGGATCTGTCCATCGCCTGGGCATTCCTGCCGGCGCACGCGCGCCGCGAGTTCTTCGACACCTATGGCTCGGTGCCCGCCCGCGTCGCCGCGGCGGCGCGGTTGCGGGCACTGACGTCGGCCGTGGCCCAGGAGGCGTACGGGCACGACGTGGGCGACACCCAGATCGCGCGCGAGGGCGTGCTGGCGCTGCACTTGGTGGTGGCGAAGTAGAGCGTGCTCTAATTGGTCGTCATGGCCGACACCACCCCGACAGGCACTGACATCAAGCCGCTGGTCGAGGCCCGGCGCTCGGCCGAGGTTCGTGCCGACGTCAGCGGCCTCACGCATCCCGGCCGCGTGCGCGCGAACAACGAGGATCACTTCCTCGTCACCAAGGCGACGCGCAGGCTGGAGACGATGCAGGGGAGTCTCCCCGCCGGCGACATCCCGGAGCGGGCCGACGAGATCAACTATGTGATGGTCGTGGCCGACGGGATGGGTGGTCACGCGGCGGGTGAGGTGGCCAGCCGGCTGGCCATCAGCGCCCTCGTCGGCCTGGCGCTGCAGATACCGGACTGGATTTTCTGGGCGGACGACGACCACATCCCCGAGATCGAACGGCGAACTCGTGAGGCCATTCAACAGGTGGGGTCGATGCTGATCAAGCGCGGACGTGAGGACGACGCGCTGCGCGGCATGGGGTCGACGCTGACCGCCGCCCGAAGCTTTGGCCGCGATCTTCTCGTCGTCCACGTGGGCGACTCGCGGGCCTACCTGTTCCGTGCCGGCCGGCTGGAACGTCTGACCCGAGATCACACCTACGCGCAACTGCTCGTTGACGCGGGGGAGCTGTCGCCCGACGAAGCGAACCTCTCCCGGTATCGTCACGTCCTGACCAACGCGCTCGGAGGGTCCGAGGAGGAGGTCCATGTCGATATGGACCTCTTCCCGCTTGAGGACGGCGATCGCCTGATGCTCTGCAGCGACGGGCTCACCGACGGCGTCGATGACGACGCCATCGCCGCCGCGCTCGGCGCCGCGCAGCCGTCGGCCGATGTTGCGCAAAAACTGCTGCAGTGTGCGCTCGATGCGGGCGGCCGCGACAACATCACCGTAATCGTCGCGACGTTCCGGCTCTAGGCACGAGCCCGGTCGCCGCCGGTCGTGACGGCCTCGGCGAACGCAGTTATAGTGATCAGGTAGCCAGACCGTTGCGGGCCCCTAGCTCAGTGGTAGAGCACCTGACTTTTAATCAGGGTGTCCCGGGTTCGATCCCCGGGGGGCCCACCACCATTTCCAACGATTTCCCTCAACGACTGTGATTTGCGACCGGCGAGGCCGTTCCATCGCCTCCTCGCAACTTCCAGTTTCCTGACGACCACGTCCGCCACTCTGGCAGCGCTTCAGAGGGCGGCCGCGTTCCGTCCCCGAGTGTCGCGCTCCCAGCGTGCGCCGCGTCATCGAGTGTGGATGTCTGGCCTCACACGTTGCGAACGTAGAGGGCGGTCTTTCAGACCGCCCTGGTCAATGCGAGTGGCTGTGCTCGGCGGGGGGAGACGGACCCACGTGTACCGTGCCCATCAAGCCGATCTCCGCGTGATCGAGGATGTGGCAATGGAACATCCACGTGCCCGGGCGTTCGTCGAAGGCGACGAGCACGCGCGCGATCGTGTTCATCGGGATGTTGATCGTGTCTTTCCACGCCATCGGACGAATCGGCTCGCCCTTCTCGTCCACCGGCATGAAGAAGTAGCCGTGCAGGTGGAAGGGATGATCCCACTTGGTGTCGTTGTTGATGACCCAGAGTTGGGTTTCGCCGAGGCCCGCCAGATAGGGCTTCGCCTTGGGATACGCGACGCCGTTGACCTGAAACTCGGAGCGCCCGCGCGCATCCATCGGCGGCAGGCCGAGCGTGAGGTCGACTCGACGCGCGCCCGCGGCACTCGGCGGCGTGATGACGCGCGAGACCTGCGGCATCGGCGGCGTCGCCATGGTCGGGTCCTGGCTGAAGGCGAGGGTCAGCACCGTCTCGATACTGCGGTACTCGACGCTGCCGTAGCCTCGGTTGTAGAGCATCGAGTAGATCGGCAGCTCCGATCCCGGCGTCCCCGTAGGTGCGACGATGACGTCCACCCGTTCACCCGGCGTTATGAGTAGCACCTCGCTCGTGGTGGGGCGCTCCTGCAGTCCGCCGTCCGTGCCGATCACCGTGAACTTCTGGCCCTGCAGGTCGAGCAGGAAATATCGGCTGCGCGCGGTGTTGACGATGCGCCAGCGCTGGGGTGCGCCGGAGCGGACCCGCAGCACCGGGGCCTTGCGCCCGTTCACCAGCACGTGCTCGCCTTCGCGCCCGAACACGTCGCCGGCCGCACCGCCGCTGTCGGCCGCCTCCAGGGCGCCCTTCCGGTCGAAGCTGATGTCGCTGAGCACCATCGTCAACTGATCGGCCACGCCGACGCTGTCGTCGGGATCGTCGACCAGCAGGGCGCCGTAGAGGCCGAAGCCCACCTGGGCCGCCGACATGTGGTGGGGGTGGTACCAGTAGAGACCGGCGTCGCGCAGGACGAAGTCGTAGGTGAACGTCTCCCCAGGTTTGACCGCCGGCTGCGAGATGCCCGGGACGCCGTCCATCTCGATCGGCACCCGCACGCCGTGCCAGTGCACCGTGGACGGCTCCGGCAGCTGGTTGGTGAAGTGGACGATGAGACGATCGCCGACCTTGGCGCGGATCAGCGGCCCCGGCAGGCGGCCGTCGTAGGTCCAGGCCGTGACCCGCAGCTTGGGGGCGATGTCGACGTCGGCGACACGCGCGGTCAGGTCGATTTCGAGGACGCGCGGATCGGGATTGCGATCGGGCAGCTCGTGCAGCGTGAACTCGGCGTCCCAGCCCGCCGGGGCGAACGACGACGGCGTCTGGGCGCCGGCGCTATGCACCAGGGCCAAGACGGCCACCACCACGGATACGACGATCACGCGCGCGCGCATGCGATGCCTCTCACTCCGCCAAGGCGCGGCGGAACAGGATGTTGTTTTCGAGGTGGATGTGCTCCATCAGATCCTGTTCGAACTGCTGCAGGGCCAGATAGAGCGCGCGCCACGTGGTGCATGCGTCCGCCGGCGGAACCATGTCGGCGGTGAGCGCACGGATCTCGAGCAGGTCCGCCTTGTGGTGCTCGTGCTCCACTTCCATCACGTGCACCGGCCCTGCGGCGCGCGCGCCCATGCCGCGCGCGATGGTCGGGAACAGGATCCCCTCTTCCTTCTCGAGGTGATCGAAGACCGACGCCTGAATGCGCTCGAGCAGCGGCGCGATCCCGACGGGGCAGGTCGCCTTGTCGCCGTGTCGTGCCTCCACGCGGCGCGCCATCCGCACCAGATTCGGGAGCGTTTCGCGCAGGCCCTGGTGATAGTGGCCCACGATGTGATCGACGAGCTCGGGCAACGGAGCCTTGTCCCACCGCACGGCGGGCGGGGCGTCGGTGTCCTGACGCGTGATGTCGTCGAGGATGGCCTGGGCGTCGAGGCCGCGATCCTGGCAGGCGTCGGCCAGCGATCGGCGTCCGCCGCAGCAGAAGTCGAGGCGGTTCTGGTAGAAGACCCGCGCGGCGGCCGGGTGGGCGACAGCAATTTCAGCGAGTGAAGTCGTGTTGTCCATGATGGTTTCGATCATCGTTGGTGCATCTCGTATGCCGGCCAATTACCACGTTAAATCAACAACTTAGAGGTTGATGTTATGATTTAGTCTACCCTCGGCTGTTGACGGTTTCGCATCATGTTGACAAATCAACAACGTTCCGATCCGCCGCTCGAGGCCCTGTTGGACATCGCACAGGACCTCACCGCATCCCTGGCTGCGGGCGATCGCTACGCGCGGCTGCTTGGCGCCGTGCGCAAGCTGATTCCGTGCGATGCGGCCTGCCTGCTCAGGCTCGAGGGCGACGACTTGGTGCCGGTCGCCGGCTACGGGCTGACGACGGCGGCGCTGTCGCGGCGCTATTCGCGCCGCGACCATCCGCGGCTCGACATCATCCTCAGCTCGAAGGAGCCCGTGCGGTTTCCCGTGGACAGCCGGCTGCCGGATCCGTTCGACGGCGCCATTGCCGCGGCGCCGGGTCCGCTGCAGAAGGTGCACGCGTGCATCGGCTGCGCATTGAGCGTCGGGGGCACCGTGGTGGGCGCGCTCACCGCGGACGGGCTCGAAGCCAACAGCTTCGATCACCTCGATCAGCACGTGCTGGCCACCCTCGGAGCGCTCGCCGGCGCGGCGATGCGGACCACCGCGTTGATCGAGGCGCTGGAGCAGCGGGCCGCACACCGCGGGCGCGTGGCGCGCGAGCTGGTGCGCAGCGCCGGTGAAATGCGCGGCGGCGAAATCCTGGGCGCCAGCCCCGCCGTGACGCAGCTGCGCCAGGAGATCGCGCTCGTCGCGGCGTCCGACCTGGCCGTGCTGATCACCGGCGAGACCGGAGTGGGGAAGGAGCTGGTCGCGCATCACGTGCACGCGGCGTCCGCGCGCGCCGACGAGGCGATGATTCACGTGAATTGCGCCGCATTGCCGCTGTCGATCGCCGAGAGCGAGCTGTTCGGCCACGTCGCGGGGTCGTTCACGGGTGCCTCGAGCGATCGTGCCGGCAAGTTCGAAGTGGCCGACGGCGGCACCCTCTTTCTCGACGAGATCGGCGAGCTGTCGCTCGAAATCCAACCGAAACTGCTGCGGGT
>DATMDI010000335.1:0-2134 GCA_035557875.1 Vicinamibacterales bacterium | reverse complement strand
TCACAGCGGCGACAACGCCAAGCTGCAGGCGATGGGCGCGCAGGTGGTCACGTCGTGGCAGGCGCGCCAGAACATGGTGGACGGCAACCAGCCTGGGCTGTCGAACATCACGATCGACGAGAAGGCCAGCCTGTATCTCGGTGGCAAGCGCGTGGACCTCTTCTACTTCGGCCGCGCTCACACCAACGGCGACATCGTTGCGCTCTTCCCGGCGCAGCGCGTGCTGGCGGCGGGAGACATGTTCACGGTGGGGAACTCCACCCCGCAGCTCGTGGATTACCCGGGCGGCGGGAGCGCGAAGGAATGGCCGCAGACGGTGGACGGCGCCCTCGGGCTCGACTTCGACCAGGTGGTGCCCGGCCACGGCACCGTGGCCACCAAGGCCGACCTGCGGAAGTTCCGCGAGAACGCGGCGCGGCTGCGGACGCGCGTCCACGAGATGATCGTCGAGAAGAAGTCGAAGGACGACATCGCCAAGATGCTGCGGTCCGAGTTCTACTTCGCCGATTTCCATATTGACGCGTCGCTCGACGGGTTGCTCGTTGAGCTTCGGTAGCTCTCTCGCTTTCCATCACATCGCGCTGTCCGTCACCGACATGGACCGCGCGACGTGGTTCTACAGCGAAGTGCTCGGCCTCGAGAAGATTGAGCGGCCGCCGTTCGACTTCGGTGGCGCGTGGTATCAGCTCGGCGATCACACACTGCACCTGATCGTCCATCCGCCGACGAAGACGCTGCGTCACTCGATGGAGATCGGCCCGCGCGAAGGGCACCTGGCGCTGCGGGTCCGCGACCGGCAGGAGCTGATCGATCGGCTGACGAAGCACGGGGTGAAGGTGCTCGACCTGCCAGACAACCTCACGCCCTGGGCGCAGGTCTACTGCTGCGACCCGGACGGCAACATCCTCGAGTTCAACGTCGAACGCCCGGAGTCGTAGGGGCCGCCTTCAGGCGGCCCGTCCTTCATGTTGTCGGTCCTCGCGCTGTTCTCGGCGGCGTTCTACGGTGCCGCCGATTTTTGCGGCGGCTTCGCCTCGCGCCGTGCGCCGATGTTCAGCGTGGTCACGATCGGCCAGTCGGCCGGCCTGGTGAGCCTGCTCCTGGTGATGCCGCTCCTCGGCGCGTCGTCGCCGCGTGGCGCCGACATCGTCTGGGGCGCCGCCAGCGGCATCGCCGGCGGCTTCGGCGTGGCGCTGCTGTACCGGGCGCTGGCGATCGGCACGATGGGCGTGGTGGCGCCCACCACCTCGGTCTGCGCCGTCGGCATTCCCGTGCTCGCGGGCCTGGCGCTCGGCGATCGGCCAGGCGCGCAGGTCGGCGCTGGCATCGCGCTCGCGATCGTCGCCATCGTGCTGCTCGGCCAGGAGAGCACGCATCCCGAGCATCCCGCGCCGAAGCCGATGCAGGCTGGCCTGCCGGCCGGCATGTGGCACGCCCTCGGGTCGGGCGTGGCCATCGGGCTCTTCTTTCTGCTCCTGGCCCGGGCGTCGCCCGAGGCCGGGCTCTGGCCGCTCGTCGCCGCCCGCATCGCCGGCATTCCGTTCTTTGCGGCCATCGTGCTGGCGCGCGGGGCGTCGTTCCGGATGCCGCGGCCGATCCTGTGGCTGGTGATTGGCGGCGGCGCGCTCGACATGCTGGCCAACGTGCTGTATCTCCTGGCCACCCGGTACGGCGATCTCTCCGTCGCCGTGACTCTCGTGTCGCTCTATCCCGCCAGCACGGTGCTGCTCGCGCGTGTGGTGCTGCAAGAACGTCTGAGCCGGCTGCAAGTGGTTGGGATGGTGGGAGCGCTGGTTGCGGTGCTCTTGATCGTGGGAGGTGGCTGACGTGGTAACCCGCCGGTAACATGCTCTCAATACGGTCTGACGCATCGAGGAGCGTTGGAGGCCACCGGTATGAGACGAAACCTGATGATCCTGGCAGCGGCGATCTACGGAGCCACGGCGGCGTCTGTCGCGTCCGCGCATCACAGCCATCCCTATTTCTACGATCAGTGCAGGAACATCACGCTCGAGGGGCGGATCGAAAGCGTCGAATTCAAGGACCCGCACACCATACTCGTGCTCAGGCTGGATGACGGAACGGCGTACACCGTCGATTGGGCCGGGCTGAGAGGACTGACGAGGACCGGCGT
>DATMDI010000334.1:0-3065 GCA_035557875.1 Vicinamibacterales bacterium | reverse complement strand
ATACTCGTAGCCGTTGGCGGCGAGGGTCGCCTCGTCCATCGGCGTGCCGTCCGAGACCACTACCAGGATGCGGCGGGCCTCGCTGCGGGCGAGCAGCCGGCCGTGGGCCCAGCTCACGGCCTCGCCGTCGATGTTCTCTTTGAGGATCTCCTCGTGCAGGAACAGCCCGAGCGCCTGGCGGGCGCGGCGCCACGGCACGTCGGCGTGCTTGATCACGATGTGCTCGAGCGCGTTGAGGCGGCCGGGATTCTCGGGGTAGCCATCGGCCGCCCAGTCGCGCGCGGGCTCGCCGCCATCCCACTCGCGCGTGGTGAAGCCGAGCACCTCGCACCGGACGCCGCAGCGCTCGAGCACGCGGGCAAAGATCTCGACGGTGAGCGCCGCAATCAGCATCGGCCGCCCGCGCATCGATCCGGAGTGGTCGATGAGCAGGCTGACGACCGTGCTCGGAAAGGGCGAGTCGCTCTCCTGCTTGAAGGGCCGGGCGCGCCCGCTGACGACAAGACGCGCCAGACGCGACCCGTCGAGCACACCCTCGTCGAGGTCGAACGCCCACTCGCGCGTCTGTCGCGCCATCAACACCCGCAGGAGTCGCTTCGCGAGCCGCGCGACGACGGTGCGGGCGGCGCTGAGCTCGGTCTCGAGGCGTGTGTGCAGCTCGACGAGCTCGGCGCGCGTCGCCAGGGTGATCGCGTTCACGACGCGGTCGTAGGCCGTGGTGTAGGCGCGGTAGCCGCTGGTCGTCCCGCTCGAATCCACCTGCGCACCGGCGCTCGCGGTATCGCCGGACGTGTCGCCGCCGCGGTCCTGGCGGTCGCGGCGCAGCGGCGCCTTGGTGCCGCCCGGGTCGCCACGCTTGGGGAGCTGCCGCAGCCGCAGATCGCGCTTCGGCAGCGGCACGTGTGCCGCGCCGTCCGAGGGAGCCTGTGCGGCCGGGACGAACCGAGCCGCCTCGGTGGTCCAGGCCGCGGCCGCGCCCGCGAAGGCCACGGCATCATCGCGATGGCGCCCGAGGTCGGCCAGCCGGAAGGCGAGCGGGCCCGGCAGGCGCCGGGCGACGGCGGCTGCAAGCGGCGACTTTTCGGGTGGCGGCGGCGCGCCGCTCAGGGCCTCGAACGCCAGCCAGCGCAGCCCGTCGTCGTCGAGCCCGGGGTGCGCGCGCAGGTTGCGGGCCATGCCGGCGAGCCAGCGGGCGCCGATGGCGTCGAGCCGGGCGTGTTCGAGTTGATCGTAGAGCGCCGCGGTGTGGCCGTCCGCGGGCCGGTGGTCGGCGTGGGCGTCGGCGTCGTGAAAGCGGCGCCGCAGGGCGATGCGATCCGCGAACGCCCGCAGCCCGCTCAGCGTCGCGGCCGTAGACGCGGCGAGCCCGGAGTCCGCGTCCGGGTTCTGCGCCAGCGTCCGCAGGCAGGTGCCGACGGCTTCGACGGTTGTATCCGGGAAGGGCCCCGGCACGGTCAGGTCCAGTAGGCCAGGTAGGCCAGGTAAGCCGGGTAAGCCAGGTGGGTAAGCACTCTTGTCATCTCTTGCCCGGCGCCGGGCGGGTTTCGATCAGCAGTTCGTCGCCGATGCTGCGCTGGTAATACTCGGCGACGATGGCGCGCTCGTCTTCGTCGCAGCGGTTGAGGAACGTGAGCCGGAAAGCCAGCGCCTGGTCCTTGAAAAGCGTGGCGTTCTGCGCCCAGGTGACGACTGTCCGCGGCGACATCACGGTGGAGAGATCGCCGTCGGCAAAGCCGCGGCGCGTGAGGCTCGCCAACGCCACCATCGCGCTCACGCGCGCGCGACCCTCGGTGGTGCGGTACTCGGGGCAGCGGGCGAGGACCACCTCGACCTCGCGGTCGTGGGCGAGGTAGTTGAGCGTCACCACGATGTTCCAGCGGTCCATCTGCCCCTGGTTCAGCGGCTGGGTGCCGTGATAGAGCCCGGTCGCGTCGCCGAGGCCGACGGTATTCGCGGTCGCGAAGAGGCGGAACGCGGGGTGCGGCTGGATCACCTGGCTCTGATCGAGCAGCGTAAGCCGCCCTTCGAGTTCGAGCACCCGCTGAATGACGAACATCACGTCGGCGCGGCCGGCGTCGTACTCGTCGAACACCAGCGCGCACGCGCGCTGCAGCGCCCACGTGAGGATGCCGGCCTGGAACTCGGTGACCTGCTTGCCCTCACGCAGGACGATCGTGTCTTTGCCGATCAGGTCCATGCGGCTCACGTGGCCGTCGAGGTTGACGCGCACGCAGGGCCAGTTGAGGCGCGCGGCGACCTGCTCGACGTGGCTCGACTTGCCGGTGCCGTGGCGGCCCTGCACCATCACGCGCCGGTTGTGCACGAAGCCCGCGAGCAGCGCCAGCGTCGTCTCGCGGTCGAACACGTAATCCGGGTCGAGAACCGGCACGTGCTCTTCGGCGACCGAGAACGCCGGCACTTCGAGGTCGGTGTCGATCTTGAAGAGGTCTCTGGCCGAGCGCGTCAGATCGGGCGAACCGGGGGCAATCGTCGTGGGCATGCGGTCCGACGATTATCCCAGGAAAGGACCGGACGTGGCGAGACGCGCGGTTGGCGCTAGCGCTGGCCGATGTAGGGAATCAGGCTGATTCGAAACGCGAGCAATTGGAGCGCCGTCATGGCGAGGAGCGTGATGGCCACCGCTGGGAGGCTGGTCGTCGTCTTCCAGCGCGCGCACGCGCCGAGGGCGATGGCCGCCGCGGCGCCGACGACCAGGGTCATGGCCACTTCGGTCGGGAAGAAGCGGCCGGTGACGATGCGGGCGATCCCAAGAAGGTACAACCAGATCGCGATCATGATCGCGAGCCAGGGCAGCGCGGCCCACTTCGCAATCGGGCGGCCACGGTATCCCGCGACGATGGGAATCCAGAGCGGCAGCGTCTGCACTTCGTGCCGGAGCGAGCCTGGCGGCACACTCACCGCGCCGACCACGTACAAGGCGATCAGGACGGCGAGGGACGCGTGGGCCACGACCGTCGGGCGGGGCACGACCCTGATTACGCCGAAGTGTCGCGGAGGTTCACACGGAGGGGATGGAGCCGGCACTCGGACTCGAACCGAGGACC
>DATMDI010000333.1:0-19200 GCA_035557875.1 Vicinamibacterales bacterium | reverse complement strand
CCTCTCCAGGGCGGTCTGAAGACCGCCCTCTACGTTCGGGCGTAGCGGTCGGTCTTTAGACCGACCGTCGGTCCGTTACTGCGTCCCGCTCGACGACGGCAACGTTCCCGTCGCGTCCACCGCAAACACCAGCAGCTTCGGCGTGAACGGCGTCGGCTGGTTGCCGGGGCCGGCGTTGCCGCCGGCGGCCGCCTGCCCCACGCCCCCCATCAGCGCCACGTACTGCTTGCCGTCCACGCGATAGGTGATCGGCGGGCCCATGCCGCTGCGCAGGCCGGTGTCGACGTCCGCGAGCTTCTCACCTTTGTCGGCGCTGTAGACCATCAGGTGTCCGTTGCTGAGGACCTGGAACACCAGATTCGCGGCGGTGGTGAGCGCGCCGCCGCCGATGCCGCCGCCACCCGGCGTGCGCCACCGCGTCGCGCCCGACACCGCATCCCAGGCCACCAGCGCGCCGCGCGCCCCCGTCCCTTCGAGCGGCTTGGGTCCGATCGCAGGGGGCGCTGGCGCCGTCGGCGCGGGCGCGGGACGCACCGTGCCCGTCATCGACCCGGGCCGCGGGTTGAACGGCTGCTCGGTGGCGTACGAGAACGTGTTGAGCGTGGACGTCGGGACGTAGGTGAGCCCGGTCATCGGATTGAACGCCATCGGCGACCAGTTGTGCGCGCCGCCGCCGCCCGGCGTCACCAGCGTGGCCGCCGCGCCGTAGTAGGCCTCCTTGTTCACGATCGGACGGCCCGTCTTCGGGTCGAGACCGCTGGCCCAGGTCACTTGCGAGAACGGCGCCGCCGAGATGAACTGGCCGGTGACGCGATCGATCACGTAGAAGAACGCGTCCTTGTTGGCCTGCATGATCACCTTGCGGGTGCGGCCGCCGATCGGCAGGTCCGCCAGGACGAGGTGCTGCACGCTGTCGAAGTCCCACGAGTCGCCCGGCACCACCTGGAAGTGCCATTTCAGCTCGCCCGTGTCCACGTCCACGGCGAGGATGGAGCAGACGTAGAGATTGTCCATCCCCATTGACGTGCGCAGCTCCTGCGGCCACGGTTCGGCGTTGCCGGTGCCGACATAGACGAGATTGAGCTCGGGATCGTAGGCCGCGCCATCCCATACCGCGCCGCCGCCGCCGTTCTTCCACCATTCCTTGTCCCAGGTGGCCATCGCCTTCTTCATCGCGGCGTTTTCGGCCGGCTTCGACGGGTCGCCGGGGACGGTGTAGAAGCGCCACGCGCGGCGTCCGGTGAGCGCGTCGTAGGCGTCGAAGAAGCCGCGGGTCGGACGATCGCCGCCGCTCGCGCCGATGATCACCTTGCCCTTGGCGATGCGCGGCGCCATCGTCAGCGTGAAGTGGTCCTGCGGAAACGCCACGCGCGACTCCCACACCACCTTGCCGGTGGTCGCGTCGAGCGCCTGCAGCCGGCCGTCGATCACCGGGACGTAGACCATGCCCTGATAGAGGGCCAGGCCGCGGTTGACCACGCCGCAGCAGATCTCGGGCCGCACCTCCGTCTTGTTGACCCACGGATCCCAGCGCCACTTCTCCTTGCCGGTGCGCGCGTCCACCGCGAACACCACGCTCCAGTTGGTGATGCCGTAGATCGTGTTGTTCCAGACGAGCGGGGTCGCTTCCTGGCCGCCTCCCCCCGAGCCCGCCTCGTACGCCCAGGCCAGGCCAAGCCGCGCCACGTTCGAGGGATTGATGTCGGTGAGCGGGCTGAACCGCGTCTCCGCCTGATCGAGGCCGTAGGTGGGCCACTCGTCACCGCTGCCGGCCTTGCGCAGGGCGGCGTCGTCGAGGCGTCGCGGCTGCTGACCGGCGATGAGCGGAACCGTCGTGATGAAGGCCGCAACCGCGAGAGCGAACCGCATGTTACCCACCTCCTACTGGCCCGTGGAGGGCGTCGGCGCGGGCGCGGCCGCAGGTCGGACCTGCGCACCTCCCGGCCGGCCGGTGTCGTTCCCCGCGGTCCGCTTCTTGAACTTCCACACGCCGTTCTCGCGGACGAAGGTGTCGTCGTAGCGGCCCGCCTGCGCGATCACAGCCCCACCGCTCTGCTGCGGCTGGACGAACGCCCAGCGCGACCAGGCCGTGGCCGTGTCGCCGGTGACGTTGATGACGAAGTTCGACAGCAGGTGGTAGTTGTTGCTCGTGTTGGCGCCCGTGCCCATGTTCTTCTCCATGAAGGCCTTGATGTTCGCGGGCCCCTTCACGGATCCGAAGCCGCCCACCCACTCGCCATCAGCGGCGAACAGGCTCGAGTAGGTGGCGAAGTCGCGGGAGTCGAGCGAGCGCCCGTAGGTGAGCAGCACGTTCTCGATCTCTTCCTTGTCGGCGAATCGCTGCAGGCGCGCTTCGGCCGACTCCTTGCTCTTGCCGCTCTGGGCGGTGACGAGCGTGGCGAGCAGAGTCGTGGCGAGCAGGAAGGCAGTGCCGGCAACGAGGCGGCGCGTAACGGACGTGGTCATGGTCGTTCTCCAACGGTCTGTGTAGAGGGCGGTCTTCAGACCGCCTGGGAGGTTCACAAAATCCCGCCGAACTCGGGTGTGTGGCGCGAAACGGCTGGCCATGGCCAGCCCGGCAGTGCCCGCCGCGAGGCCACCGCGGAGGCCCCGGCACAACCTGACGGATCGCATGCGCGGAGTGTAGTGGCGTGTTTCGCTCCGCGCAAGATGCGTGGGATAAGAGATAGGGCGCGCGAAATGATCCCCCCCTCGGCCGTGGATCCGCGCGCGAACTGACGACCGCAATGCGAATCGCCCATCGACCAACTGGGGCATCCCCCGCGTCCCCGCTAGTCGGTGAGCGGCCGTTGAATACGGTCGATGACGAGCACCTTCTTTGTCATCATGATCGGCTCCAGCCCGAGCCCCAACTGTTCGAACAATGCCACGGGTAGGTCGGCGTGTGCGGGGGACGGATCGGTTTGCACGAATGCCACCGTGCCGGCTATCGGAGCCGTGATCGGCGTCTTTACGGTCCACTCATTGACGACGATTCTGTCAGGCCGACGACAGGGCCTCCTGTAAGCACAGGTTCCTGCGCGAATCGACGTCCTCGCTCGCCTCCATCACGGAGAAGCCCTTAACCCTGGTCATTGGCTGCACATTCCTGGCAATGGCCGCGACGTTTGCCGTCACGCTCGGGGCGGTGGGCGCGGCGGCGTGGGCTTGGAGTGCGAAGAGGCTACCCAGAATGAATTCGTTATAGGCCCCGGTCGACCGGCGCCGACGCCAAGTGCCGCAACTTGTCCGGATTGCGCACCACGTACAGCGCCCGAATCAGGTCGCCCTCGATCTCGAACGCCGCGGTCTGCACCGCTCCCTCGGGTGCGTCCACGATGACACCCGGCAGGCCGTTGATGGTCGCGAAGCGCAGCGTGAAGTCGTCGCGCCACCATGCACCGGGGCGTTTGCGAGTGGCGTCGACCACGAATTGTGCCACGCGATCGGCGCCGTCGATCGCGTTCAGCGCCGACGCCACCTTGCCGCCGCCGTCCGTCACGATGCGCACGTCGCTCGCGAGCAACTGCGTCAGTGCATTGAGATCGCCCGAGCCGGTGGCCGCGAGGAATGCGGACATGAGCTGCGCATGTTTCGCATCGACCTCGTCCGAACGCGCCGGGGGCCGCGCCGCGCCGCGCGGTCGGACGGCGCGCACGTGCGTGCGTGCGCGGGCGGCAAGCTGGCGGCACGCCGCGTCGCTCCGCTCCAGGGCCCCGGCCACTTCGCTGAACGAGAAATCGAACACGTCGTGCAACAGGAAGGCGGCCCGCTCGAGCGGCGACAGCCGGTCGAGCGTCAAGAGCAGGGCGATGGACAAATCCTCGGCGAGCTCGGTGCGGCTGTCGGGCGCGAGCGCTGCCGTGTCGACGACCGGCTCTGGAAGCCACGGACCGACGTACTCTTCACGCCGCGCGCGGGCCGAGGTCAGCATGTCGAGACAAAGTCGCGTCGTCGTGGTCATCAGAAACGCTCGCGGGTCGGACACGTTGTCGCGATCGGCTCCATGCCAGCGCAAGTACGTCTCCTGCACCGCGTCTTCGGCGTCGGCCATGGATCCAAGCATGCGGTAGGCGAGGCCGAGCAGGCGCCGGCGGTATGGCTCGAAGCTCGCGGCGGGATCGCTCGTGGCGTTCATGCCGTACACACCGCCGTCACGCGGTGCGGCGGGAGCGGCCCAGAGCCAGCCCGCCGAGTGCCATGCCAATCAGTCCCACGATCATGGCGACGATCCCTCCGCCGAGCCCATTGCCGGTGCCGAGGCCGCCGTCGGCAGCGGCCACGACCAGCCCACCGATGACCAGGCCGATCGGCCCCAGCACCAGGGCCACGATGGCCCCGCGTCGCCCGTTGCCGGTGCCGTTACGACCGGCGGAGCGGGCCAGAGCCACCCCACCGATGACCGCGCCGATCAGCCCCACCACGGCGGCCGCTGAGGCCGCCATCCGCTCGGGGGTCAGGGTAGAGACACCGACGGCGGGAGGCTGGTCCGAGGCGAATGCGGCCGCAGGAGCGGCAAGCCCGCCCCCCACGACCACGACGGCGGCGAGCAGGTTGGTGGCTCGGTGCAATATCAGTCTGATCATGTCGCTTCTCCTGTCTCCAACGTGAGACGGAATAGCGCCTCGGAATGTGACATGGCCAGCCCGTCGGCTGCTGATTCTGGGGTTGACACCGTCCGGAAGGGATGTCGCAGGATGGCTGGACATGGGTCACGCTTTCTGAGGGCACGGCGAGCAAGACGAACTGATCCGGCAGAGTCTACTTGTCCACCGGAAGGTCGCTTGCCTCGCCGCCTTCTCTTCGGCCCGTTTGGTCCAGGTGGCTGTAGAAACCGAGATCTTTTCCGGTGAATCGCTTGGTCAGAAGAATGATCTGGTAGGTGTGCCCGGAGAAATGTTCAACGACGTGGAAGATGGCCGAGAGCACGGTCGTGTCATAGCCTTGAATGGAGACCTTTTCGGCGAGCCGCTGGTGGGGCAGAGAGCGGATGAGATCGACGGCCCCGCCCACTGTGCGGTGCAGCTGGGCGAATAACACCGAGGCGTTTGCGCCGGTGCGCGCCGAAAACTCGCCGGGGCGGTCACGAGTATCGGCTCCACCTCCAACGCCGCACAGAATCCACTGCTGCGCGTTGCCATCCAGGTGCAGCAGTAAGTTGCCCACCGCGTTCTCGTTGTCCGAATCTCGTGCCCACAGCGCGTGCGGTGGCAGCTCGGAGAGGCAGGATTCGATGCGGGCCAGATTCTCAGCCAGTTTGTCGGCTGCCGTCGTCAGGAACTCTGCCTCTAGCGTCATTCACGTCTCCGTCGAAAGCTCGCGCGCGCGTCCTAGAGGGTAACGCCCTGATGTCGCGGCTGCGCCGGCTGATCCAGCAGGAATACAAGTGGGACGTGCTGGCCGAGCCGATCTCCCGACGCTACGGACCCGTCTAGCGGGATGTCAGCCCCCCGAACGGTGGCAAGAGGCGGCGTCGGCTCGCCGATCGCCGCCTCGGTGGCCCGGTTCGCCCTCAGGGCGAGCGCTGGTCGCGGTGGACGATGACGTCTACGTCGTCACCTCGAAGTCCACCTCGTACCAAGCGCCTGACGTCTTGAACGTCAGGAACTTCGGGTTTCCGTCCTCGCGCACGATGACGGCGGCCCCGATCTGCTTGGGCTTGGTGTTGTTCATCTCCTCCGCGATCACGCTCACCTCGTCTTCGAACGGGACGTTGACGCCGATAGTGACCGAGCCGTCCTTTGCCACGACGCCGTTCCAGACTGGATCGCCGTCGACCTTGATGCGCGGTTCGTCCTTGCCCGTGACGTCCTGCTTGCGGATGCAACGCAGCGTCTGCAGTTCCAGTGTGGCCATCGCCTTCTCCTTTTTGGTTGGGTTGCCCCCCGATATGGGGCGCGACCGCTCCCGCCGTCGCGTCGCAACCTGCCTTCGTTGGTGAATACGCAGCGGCGCGCCAGGACCGGACATGCGGTGTGTGACACGCGAGGCACGAACCGTGCGTCCTCACGTGCGCCCTCCACTCCTCTTGACGTTCGAAAGGAGCGCGAGTTAGACTCCATTCGTCTGTCGAAAGGAGCCCGCGTTGGTCAAGGACAGAAGCGACGTACTGCAGGGCACGCTGGACATGCTGGTGCTCAAGGCCCTTCAGCTCGAACCGATGCACGGCTGGGGGATCACCGAACGCATCGAGCAGTGGTCGGAGAGCGTGCTGCAACTCGGCCAGGGGTCGCTCTATCCGGCGCTCTATCGCATGGAGCGGCAGGCTTTCATCCGTTCCGAGTGGCGCATCACCGACAATAACCGGCGCGCGCGCTACTACTCCTTGACCGCAAGCGGGCGGCGCTACCTGAACGAATCGCTGGCACAGTGGCGGCGCATGTCGCGCGCGATCAACCTCGTGCTCGAAGTCACGGCCGTGAATTGAGAGGGTCTGATGGGTGCGATCGCTGAGGGGTTGCGGCGGCTGCGTTCGCTGGTCTTCCGGCGCAGGCTCGAGGACCGGCTCGACGACGAGATCCGCTTCCATGTCGAGCAGCAGACCGAGAAGAACCGGCGCTCCGGCATGACGGCGGCTGAAGCGCGGCGCCAGGCGATGATCCGGTTTGGCGGGGTGGAGCACGCGCGCGAGCAGACGCGCGACGAGTTCCGCGCCGCCCCCGTCGAGCATCTCGCGCGCGACGTCCGCTACGGCCTGCGCTCGCTGCGCCGCCATCCCGGGTTCACCGCGATGGCGGTCCTCTCGCTGGCGATCGGCATCGGTGCCAACGCGGCCATCTTTGGCGTGGCTCACGCTCTGCTGTTCCGCCAATCACCGCTGATCGATCCCGACACGCTCGTCAACATCTACGAATCCGAGGACGCCGGGGATTTCAATCCGATGTCCTACCCGAACATCGAGGACCTGCGGCGGGGCACGACGCGCGTCTTCAGCGGGATCGCCGCATCGACGTTTGCTCTCGCGCAAATCGATCGCGGGGGCACGGTGGCCACCGTCCTGGGCGAAGCCGTGACGGGGGGCGCGTTCGCGCTGCTTGGCGTCGAGCCTCAGCTTGGCAGGGCCATACAGCCCCAGGACGACGTCGCGCGCGGCGGTCACCCGGTGGTGATGCTGAGCCACGGCTACTGGCAGCGCGCCTTCGCCGCAGATCCGCAGGTAGTCGGACGCACGCTGCAGATGGGACGCCGCGCCTACACGATCATCGGTGTCGCCCCCGCCGGCTATCGCGGCGGCCTGCCGGCGATCACGCCGGCCTTCTTCGTTCCGATGGCTATGCAGAACGAGCTGATGGGCATCGAGATGCTCGATCGGCGGAACTGGCACGGCATTCTCGTGAAGGCGCGGCTCGCTCCCGGAGTGACGAGAGTCCAAGCCGAGCACGCCGCCTCCCTCGTGGCGGCGTCTCTCAACGCGGCGCGGCCGGAAGGGTGGACTCCTGGAGAGCGATTCGAGTTCGTGCCGACCTCCGAGGTGCAGGTCGTCCCTGGAGTCGATCCGCTCCTGCGCGCGGCGGCGTGGCTGCTGATCGCGGTCGTGGGGCTGGTGCTGCTGCTGGCATGCACCAACCTGGCGAGCTTTCTGGTGGCTCGCGCCGTCGACCGGGGGCAGGAGATCGCCGTACGGCGAGCCCTTGGCGCCAGTCGAGGCGCGCTGGCGCGCCAGGTGCTGGTGGAGAGCGCGCTGCTCGGGCTCGGCGGCGCGGCGACGGGCCTCGTGCTGGCGCTCGCGCTCCTCCAGTTGCTGCTGTCGGCGGACCTGCCGTTGCCGTATGGCATTCGACTCGACCTTCAGCTTGGACTCAGCTGGAGAACCCTGTTCGACTGGAGAGTGCTGGCGTTCACGGCGGGTGCTGGCGTGCTCGCAGGCGTGTTTCTCGGATTGGTTCCCGCCGTTCACGGCACGCGCGCCGATCTTGGTTCGGCGCTCAAGGCGGGCAGCAAGGGAAGCGATGCGCCCGGCCCTCTTCGGTGGCGCAACGCGATGGTCGTCGCCCAGATCGCCATGTCGCTCGTGCTGCTCGTGGGAGCGGGCCTGTTCCTTCGAAGCTGGCAGCAGACGCTCGGGGTGGACCCGGGCTTCGGACGGAGACCGACGGCCATCCTGTCCGTCATCATGCCCATCTCAGGTTTGGCACCCGACGCGGCCAGGCTACGCACGCGGCGGCTGCTCGAACGCTTCCGGACGCTGCCCGGGGCCGCCGCCGCCGGTCTCATCTGGCCGCTGCCGCTCGAGCTCTCGTCCAGCGTTACCGACTTCACGATCGACGGTCGCCGGCCTCCGGCTGGGCGGGAAACGTTTCGCGCCTCGCGGGCGACGGTGGACGGCGGACTCTTCGACGCTGCCGGCATGACGATCGTCGCTGGCCGCACCTTCGACGATCGCGACGGGCGCGACAGTCAGCCCGTGGCGGTCATCAGCCAGGCGATGGCGCGCCGCTACTGGCCGGACGGCGACGCGCTGGGACGGATTCTCCGCCGCCCTGATCCAGCAGAAGCCGACCTGTTGATCGTGGGTGTCGTGAGCGACGTCAAGGTGCGCTCGCTCGGAGAAGCGCCCCGCGACGTCGTCTACCAGAGCTACACGCAGGGTCAGCCGCTGCCGGGGACCAACTTCGTGGTCCGCACCGCCGGCGATCCGGCCCGCATGGCGCTGGCGCTTGTCAGCACTGGCCAGCAGGTCGATCCGGGCTTGCGCGTGATGCAGGCGATGACCATGACGCAGCACCTGGGGATGTCGAGACTGCCGTCGCAGATCGGCGCCTTCCTGCTCGCGGCGTTTGCGGTGCTGGGCATGGCGCTGGCCGCCATCGGAGTGTACGGGACGGTGCGCTACACGGTGGCGATGCGTACCCGCGAGGTCGGCATCCGCATGGCGCTTGGCGCCGATGCCGCCGGAGTTGCCCGGTTACTCGCGTCGCGTGGCCTGCGACTGGTGCTGGTCGGTGGCGTGATCGGCGTGGCCATCTCGCTGCTCGCGGCACGCCTGCTCGCGACGCTGCTCTTCGGCGTGGGGACGTTCGATCCAGTCGCCATGACCGCTGCGCCGCTCGTGCTCGGCGCGGCGGCGTGGCTGGCGGCCTACCTGCCGGCGCGGCGCGCCAGCCGCGTGAACCCGCTCACGGCACTGCGCGCCGACTGATTCGCCGCACAAGTAGATCGACGCTCGGGGCACCGACATGGCGGTGCTCCGCGTCGGCCACGAGTTTCGTGGATCTAAGCTTGCGAGGGTCCACCGTGTAGACTCTGTGACCGAAGAGGCGCGGAAAGCGGAAGCATGGGGGTCGACATGTCTCGAACGCTGCTGGTGGTGCTCGCGGTTGCGGCCCTGCCCTTGTCCCAGGTCGTGCGCGGGCAACAGAAACCGACCGGGTTGATCGGCGATCTGATGACGGATGTCGCCGAGGTGGAGCAGAAGATCACCTCGCTGGCCACGGCTCTGCCGGAGAAGGCCTGGGGGTGGCGGCCCGGCGCGAGAGTCCGCTCGTCATCGGAAGTCATCGTCCACGTGGCGGCCGACAACTACGTCATGCCCGCGTCGCTGGGTATTGCCGTCCCTCCCGCAATCGGGATCGACGTCAGCAAGTTCGAGACGCTCGGCGCGTTCGAAAAACGGGCGCGCACGCGCCAGCAGGCGATGTCCGAGCTCGCGGCGTCGTTCGCTTTCCTGAAGCAGCAGATCGCCGCGACGCCCGACGCGCAGCTCGGGACTCCGATCACCGTGTTCGGCCGGCCGTCAACCCGCCGTGCCACCTGGATCTTCGCGGTGGCGCACCTGCACGAGCACCTCGGGCAGCTGATCGCCTACGCGCGATCGAACAGCGTCGTGCCTCCGTGGAGCCGCTAGCGGCCTGGCCCAATTCGCCACGCGGCCCAGAGACCTTCGTCGATGTCGAATCTCGCACTCGTCGCCCTGGTCGTGCGGGACTACGACACGGCGATCCGGTTCTTCGTGGACGTGCTGGAGTTCGACCTGGTGGAAGACACGCCGTCGCTGACCAACGACGGTCGTCCGAAGCGTTGGGTGGTGGTGCGGCCGCGCGGCGGCCAGACCGGGATCCTCCTCGCCCGCGCCGACGGCGACCATCAAGCGGCCATCGTCGGCGAACAGTTCGCCGGGCGGGTCGGGCTGTTCCTTCGCGTGGACGATTTCGACGCCACGTTCCAGCGCATGGCTGACGCGGGGGTCAGGTTCGTGTCGCCACCCCGCGCCGAGCCCTATGGCAAGGTCGCCGTATTCCTGGACCTCGAAGGCAATCGGTGGGATCTGCTCGGGAGACCGGCCTAGATCAAAGGCTTGGGCTGCCCGTATAGCGCTGGACGACCGCGAGCATGACGTCCGGGCTCGAAGGCTTCGCCAGCACGCTCTCGAACAACTGGGAGAGCGGCACCCCGTCGAGGTCGGTCCTGGCGGTGTGTGCGATCACGTTGATGCCTTGCGTGGCCGGGCTCGCGCGCAGCAGGCGAGTGGCCTGAATGCCGTCGAGAACCGGCATGGCCACGTCCATCAGCACGACTGCCGGCTGTGTGTAGTGGGCGACGATCAAGCCCTCGAGGCCGTTGCTCGCGGTGATTGCGTCGAAGCCCGAGCTCTCGAGGAGCAGCGCGGCCACGTCGCGATTGTCTTTCGAGTCGTCGACCACAAGCACCAGCGGCCGTCGCGGTGCATCGCTATCGTTGCTCGAAGCCATGGCGCCGGCCAGGCGATTGCGCAAGCTCTCGGCGATGCGTTTTTGCTCCTGCACGCCGACCCGCAGTTCCTGCACGGTGGTCAGCAGGTCGGGAAGGCTGTCCGGTGACAGCGCATTCGCACCTGTCGCACCGACGTCGTAGCTTCCCAGCGTGGCGCCCGCAACTGCCACCGGGGCCGCGACGGGGCCGCCGTCGCCTTCCAGTCGGACCGCCAGCGACGCAAGCCCGCGTTCGTGATCGGAGACCTGCGCGACGAGACGCTCGGCGTCCACTACGAGTTGTCCGAAGCTGCCTTCGCGTAGCGCGTGTCCCATCGAATGTCCGTCCTCGAACTGCTGACGTGCGAGCCGCAGGCGAGCAGTCGCAACGTCAGATCGTTAGCGAGAGTAGCCGATTGCGTGGCTAATCGCTAGCAAGGAACGCGGTTAGAACGGCTTCGTCCAAAAACCACCTTGTGTGTCGAAACAAGACAGACGAGCGCCTATGGTTGTGCTTGGATGCTGCGATTCTTGCACTCCCATTCCAAAGGCGGAGATGGTTGCGACTCGACCGGAAAATCGTTTGCTCCAGGAGCTCTACCACGCCGATCGCGGCGTATTCATGAAGCTCGTCAAGGAGCTTGAGCCGCACGCGCTGCAAAGCGGTGCGTTGCTGGGACATCCGCGCGCCTTCACGGATTTCTCGTACTTCGTCGAGTCGGGCGTGGTGGCGCTGGTGGCGACGACCCGCGGCGGCAGCTCGGTCGAGGTAGCCCTGATTGGGCGCGAGGGGGTGGCCGGAATTGCCGACGCCCTCGGCAATCAACCACTGCCGTACGGCTTGGTAGTTCAGCTGCCCGGGCTTGCCTATCGGGTGCCGAAGGCAGTGATCCGCGAGCACATCTTCTCCTGCAGCGCGCTACACGAGCTGCTGATGGACTACTCGCAGCGGGTGATGCACCAGCTCGCGCAATCGGCGCTCTGCAACCGCTTCCATACCTCGGTGCAGCGGCTCGCGCGCTGGCTGCTGCTGACGGCGGAAAAGGCCGACACCAATCGGTTCGACCTGACGCATGAGTTCGTCGCCCAGATGGTAGGGGCTCCGCGCCCCGTGGTCAGCGAGTCGCTCGCGGCGCTGCGCGACAAGGGCATCATCGACTACCGGCGCGGCGTGCTCACGATCAAGCACTCGGGGAAGCTGGGGAAGGTGGCGTGCGAGTGCGCCGAGGCCATCTCACGCGCGTCGAACGGCATCGCGCCGGTGGAGCCCCGGGTGCGCCGGGCGGTGCAGCGATGACTGGACCGGCTAGCGCTCGAGGCTCTGCTTGCCTTGGTCGTCCGAGGGCACGAGCAGCGACAGCGCGAAGCTGACGATACTCACGACGAGGCCGCCCAGGAACGCGGTGCCGAAGCCGTCCACGTGGAAGCCGAGGCCAAGCGCGTCGGACGCGGCGCTGGTGATGAGCAGCATCACCGCGTTGAGGACGAAGGTGAAAAGTCCCAGCGTGAGGATCAGGAAAGGGATGCTGAGGACGAAGAGGACCGGCTTGATCAGGACATTGAGCACCCCGAACACGAGCGCGACGCCGAAGAGCGCGACGCCGTCGCCCGTGTAGGAAATGCCCGAAACCAGCCGCGTAGCCACCCAGAGCGCCGCTGCATTGATCAGCAGGCGCAGCAGCACGTGCATCGCGCGTGTCCTCGGCCGCCGTGGCGGCCCGCTTCAGGAAAAGCTTTTGATCGCCGCGTCCTCGGAGTCGTGTGAATCGAAGATGGTCGCCAGTTTGGTGAGGACCAGCAAATCGTTGAGACGCTTGGTCATATTGAGAAGTTTCAACGAGCCGCCGTTCTTCGACGCGGTGACGTTGCACTGCACGAGCTGTCCCAGGCCGCCGCTGTCCACGTAGGCCACCGACCCCAGATCGAGGAGCAGCTTCTTCTTCCCCTGCTGCAGCAGGCTCTGTACCTTGTCCTTCAACAGGACATCGCCCCCCGAGCTGAGGGTGATGTCGCCGGTCACCTTGACCACTGTCACGTCGCCTACTGTCCGCTCATCAAGCTGCATGGCTCCTCCGGAACGCGCGCAATCGCAGGAAGGGTGATCCTATCTCAGCGCAGCTTTTTCTGGGCGTCGCGATAGCGGGATGAGGAGGCCGGGACCAGGGCATACGCCGCCCGTGCCCGGGCGGGATCCTTCACTTTGTCCTCGTACAGTTCGGCGGCACGCCACGCGGCGTCGCGCCGGTTCGTGGGGAAACGGGTGGCCAGTTGCTCGAGCGCCTCAGCCGCGAGGGCGAACTGACGCACGTCCTCATAACGTTCGGCGAGTTCGTAGAAGGCCGCTTCGGCGGGCGCGCTCGACGGGTAGGCCCGCACCAGCGCGCGGTAGCTGACGAGCGACGCCGGCACCGACGTCTGCAAGTCCGGGTCGAGCATCCGCAGCCTGGCTTTGTCCTCGAGCGCCGCTTTCCGGGCCAGCGCCTGTGGCGCCAGCGCGCTCTTGGGGAACTGATCGGCCACCTCGCCGTACAGCGTTCGCGCGGCCGGCTCGCGGTCTGGCCGCTTCCCGCGCAAGATCAATTCGGCCAGCAGGTACGTGGCGTCGGCGGCTGCCGGGCTGGTGGCGTAATGGCTCCGCAGCTCCACGTACGCCGCCTGTGCGTCCTCGAAGCGGTTTTGCCGCTCGTAGACCTGGCCGATCAGCAGTTGTGCCGCCGGCGCGCTTGACGCGGTGGTGTCGCTCGTGACCGCCCGCTTCAAGTCGTCGAGCGCCTGGTCGAGCAGATGCGCGTCGATCTTGGCCTGCGCGGTCTTGAGCAGCGTGGCGGCCGTCTCGTCGGGCACGGTGGTTCCGGCGGCCGCGGCCACGGCCGCCGGCGCCGCCGCCGGTTTGGCTGCGGGTCTGGATTCCGCCTTCGGTGGGGGTGGCGTCACCGGACGCGGCGCTGGCGCTGGAGACGGCGGGGTCGTGGCCACGGCGTATTCGACGGGCCCCGGCGCCGCGGCCGCAGCTTCGGCAGGAAGTTCAGGCCGAGTCCCGGCATCCGTCACCGGCACGGCGGGCGATTCCGCCGAGAGATCCGCGCCGGGCGACGGCGAGGCGATTCGGAAGCCGGCGTAGGCGATCGCGAGGACGATCACCGCGGCCGCCGCCGTCAATCCGATCGTCAGAGGCCTCGCCCCGCTCTTTGTCGTCGTCTTTGCCCCGAGGGCTCCGCCCGCCGGTGCCTGGGGCGCCGGCGCAACGGGCACGCCAGGCTGTGGAACTGCCGCGACGGCCACGGTCGCCGACGGCCACCTCGAACCGCTCGGCCCCTGGGCGTTCACCGCGGCTGAAGCCCGCACCGACGACGACGATTCGCGCTCGCGCCGCACCTCCTCGAGCGTCGCCCGCATCTCCGCCGCCGACTCGAAGCGCCGCGTACGGTCCTTTTCGATCGCGCGCGCGATCAGTCGCTCGAGCGCGAACGGGACGTTCGCATTCAGCTCCATCGGCGCCGGCGGCTCGCGATTGAGGATGGCGTCGAACACCACCGCCGTCGTGGCGCCATGGAACGTCTGATACCCGGTGGCCATCTCGTAGAGCACGAGCCCGAACGAAAACAGGTCCGAGCGCCGATCGAGCTCTTCGCCGCGCGCCTGCTCCGGCGACATGTAGGCGACGGTGCCGAGCGTCATGCCGTGCGCCGTGGTCAGCAACCCCGTTTCGATCATGGTCGCCGACTGCGGGTGCCCGTCGCCGCCCGGCGTCTGTTTGGCCAGACCGAAGTCGAGGATCTTGGCCTGCTCGCGCTCGGTGACGAAGATGTTGGCGGGCTTGATGTCGCGGTGGAGGATGCCGCGTGAGTGCGCCGCGTCGAGCGCGTCCGCAATCTGCACGGCCAGCCGGAGCAGCAGCCCCATCTCGAGCGGGCGCCCAGCGATCTTACTCGCCAGCGTGCGGCCTTCGAGCAGTTCCATGGCGATGAACGGCCGCCCGTCGTGCTCGTCCACTTCGTAGATGGTGCAGATGTTCGGATGGTTCAGCGCCGAGGCGGTGCGCGCCTCGCGGAGGAAGCGCTCGGTCGTCTGGGAATCGTGGGCGCGGTCGTGCGGCAGGAACTTCAGCGCGACGCGGCGGGCCAGTTTGACGTCTTCGGCCAGATACACGATGCCCATGCCGCCGGCGCCGAGCGGTTCGAGAACGCGGTAGTGGGAGATGGATTCACCGACCATGAACTGGCTCGCAGAATGTCAGCTTAGATGGGCGCCGGGGAGCAGTCAACGTCGGAGAAGTGCCCGCGCCGCTGTCGCTGTCGGCTCTGAATTAAGTCGCCGCCGGGGCCGACAATCACGCGATGAAAGCTTCCGTAGAGGCCGGTCTTTAGACCGGCCTACACCAGGGCGGTCTGAAGACCGCCCTCTACGAAAGCGCCCCGCGATAACGGAACACCAGCACCGTGATGTCGTCGGCCTGCGGCGCGCCGGTGGCGAACTGGTTCACGGCCGACAGGAGGAGGTCGAGCACGAGGTCTGGCTTGGCTCCGTGCATCGACTTCATCGCGTCGAGCAGGCGATCGCGGCCGAACTCCTCGTTGGCCACGTTGCGCGCCTCGGTCACGCCGTCGCTGCAGACGATCACCAGGTCGCCCGGCGCCAGCGTCACGGTCTCGTACTCGTAGCGCGCCCCCGGCAAGAGTCCGAGCACGGGGCCGCCGGTCTCGAGCCAGCGGATGCCGTCTTTCGCGATCACGAGCGGTGGCTCCTGGCCGGCGTTGCAGTAGCTGAACTCGCCCGACGGCGTGGCGACGCCGTAGCACATCGTCGCGAACCGCGCGTCGATGGCGCGCCGCAGCAGCGCCAGGTTCAGGCGCGTCATCAGCTCCGCGGGCTCGCGCGTCACGCTGGCAAGCGCGCCGAAGTTGCTCTGCACCACCGCGGCGAGCAGCGCCGCCGGCGGACCTTTGCCCGCCACGTCGCCGAGCGCGAAGCCGAACTCGGTGTCGCTCACGTCCACGTAGTCGTAGAAATCGCCTCCGACGGTGCGGCACGGTACCGAGACCGCGGCCAGGTCGAAGCCGGGGCGCTCGCAGGTGCCTTCGGGCAGCAGCGCCCGCTGGATGTCGGCGGCAATCCGCAGGTCGCGGTCGATTTTCGCTTTCTCGGCCGAGTCGGCGTAGAGCCGGGCGCTCTCGATCGCCAGGGCCGCTTGCGTGGCAAAGGCTTCGAGCGACGACATGGTGGCGCTCGACAGCAGCGTGCCGCGCTCGCGACCGTCGAGATACAGGACGCCGATGACCTCGGTGGTATTGCCGCCGCCGCGCGCGAACACCCGCAGCGGCACGCACAGCACGTGGCGAATGCCGATGGCGATCGTGCCGCCGTGGGCGCCCGCCAGGTCTCCGTCGAGCAGGTCGCCGACCAGACGGCTGGTTCCGGTCTTGAAAACTTCGCGCGGGATCTTGCTGCTGGTCGTGAACTGCGTGCCCGGCAGCGTCAGGCCGCCGCGGCCCCGGGCGTTCTTGAACTCGAGCTCGCCCTTGAAGTCGGGCATCATGATGAAGCCGCGTTCCGCCTTGGTGACGTCGAGCGCCGAGTCGATCACGAGGGTCAGCACCTCATCGAGCACGCGGCCCGATCCCAGGGCGCGGAGGCCGTTGAGAATCGCCGCCATCTGCGCCAGGTCGCTCGCGTCGGTGGAGGCGGAGCGGAGTACCGAGGAAGCGTCATCGTCGGCCAGGAACACCAGTTCGACGTTGTCGCTATGCCCGAGCCGGATGTTGTCGCCGTGCATCAGCGGCCGCTCGGCGATCTGTTCCCCGTTCACGAAGGTGCCGTAGCGCGAGGCCCGATCGCGCAGCAGGTACCGGCCGGTGTCGTCGCGTACGATCTCGGCGTGCTCACGCGAGACGTCGGCGCTGACGAGCTGGAGATCGGCGGTCGTGCGGCGGCCGATGACAAACACCGGGCGGTCGAGCCGCACTACTCTGCGGCCTTGGCTGTCAGTGACTTGCAGACGTCCGTCGGGCATCGGGTCTGCCTGGATTCTGTCATAGACACGCGATTCGCTCGCCCCCGCCGCCCCGCGGATCTTCGGACTTCCTTACCGGCGCGGCTGAAGCCGCGCCCCACGCTGCGCCTTCAGGCCCGGCGGAACAGCCTCGTCCGCAGCATGCCGCGGGCGTCGGCCGCGTCGACCTGCAGTCTCGCTCCCGTCCCCCCGCACGCGTAGAGCCGGCCGGTCAGGCGGCTGCGGCTCGTGTACGGCCCCAGGCCTCGATAGCGCAGCAGGACTGCGTCGCGAATCGGTGTGTGCCACTCGACTGTGGCCACGCGAGCGGTCACGGGCGCGGGCCTGACCGGTATCAGCAGTTGACGGCGGTCATCAGCGAAATCCATGGCGACCTCCACTTTTCCAAACGGCTCATACCGGTCTTTCGCACAGGCCGCCCGCACGTCCGCGGTGCCCCCGGGTGGCCCGCCGCGCGCCAGGCATGGAAGTCGCGGCGAGGAGCCGCTGCCGCAACCGGTCGAACGCGCGGGAGGCGGTGGCCGGCGGGGCGGGCGGCGGAATGGGGGGCCGGCAGCTTGGGTGGGCTCGGCTTGGGTGGCGAGGTGCCGCAGGACGCCACGAGCATCGGGCGTGCCCGGGGCGGCGCGACGCCGAGTTTGACTACAATACGGCCTCGACGCAGGCTACCGCCGGCTCAGGGGTGAGCCGCCGGGCAGCATGGCCTGGTGAGAAGGATTTCCAATGGTTCGCCGATTCCTGGTTGCCGCCGTGGCCCTGTCCGCCGCGGTTTCGCTCTCCGCACAAGCGCCGCAAGGCTGGAAGGTCCGCGTCGACCGCAGCACGAACGCGTCGGACCCCGACAACACGCCCAATCTCGTCTTCAAGCCGATGGGCAAGGGGCTGCACGTCAAGGGCGGCCCGGCGGGGACGTTCTGGAACCCGGCCAATACGGCGACGGGCAATTACACGCTGAAGGGCACGTTCAATCTCCAGGAGCCGAGCAACCACACGAACTACTACGGTCTCGTGTTCGGCGGCTCCAACCTCGACGCGCCGACGCAGGCCTATGCCTACTTCGTGATCGCGCAGAACGGGACGCTCATGGTGCGGCAGCGCCAGGGCGAAAACGTCACCGACGTGGTGTCGCGTCAAGCCAATGCCGCCGTCCGGCAGCCGGGCGCCAATGGCCAGTCGTCGAACGCGCTCGAAGTGCGGGTCAACGGCGACACGGTGTCCTACGTCGTCAACGGCACGGTGGTGCATTCCGGGCCGAAGGGTGCGCTCAAGACCGACGGTCAGGTCGGCGTGCGCGTGAACCACGTGATGGACGTCCAGTTCGAAGGGTTCGAGGTCGGCAAGTAAGCCGCTAGAGGAGTTTGCAGATGCGTACGTTCGCCGTTGCTCTCGTGTTGTCGGCGGTGGCTCTGGCCGGCGCTCCGGTCGTCGCCCAGGAAGGGCATCCGTTGAAGGGGTCGTGGATTGGCACGTGGGCGGGCAACGCCGTACACGGCAACGACCTGTTCATGGTGCTCGATTGGAACGGCAAGGCCATCACCGGCACCATCAACCCCGGCCAGGACAACATCGCCATCAAGACGGCCACGTTGAATCCCGATGGCTGGGTGCTCCACTTCGAGGCCGAAGGCAAGGACAAGGCCGGCGCGGTGATCAACTACGTGGTGGACGGCAAGATCGAGAACCTGGCCATGCACAACCGCTCGGTGACGGGCACGTGGAAAAGCCAGCGGGGCTCGGGCGCGTTCAAGATCACGAGGCAGTAGCCACTGTGAGGACCACTATCTCGTCTCGTGCGCGGCTGGCCGCGCTCTCCCTGGGGGCGGCGCTGCTGGCGGTAGCCACCACCACCGCGCATCACTCGATCCTGGCCAAGTTCGACGACACCAAGGCCGTCAACCTCCGGGGCATCGTCACGCTCGTGGACTGGACCAACCCCCACGTGCACGTCTACATGAACGTCCGCGACGCCAAGGGGCAGGTGCTCAACTGGGCGGTCGAGCTCGAGAGCCCAATCGATCTCAAGCAGAGCGGCTGGAGCCCGGAGACGCTGAAGCCGGGCGACGGCATCACCGTGCGGGGCATCGCGGCGCGCAACGGCAGCCGGCAGACGTGGGGACGATCGGTGGTCGTCACCGCCACTGGACGCCAGGTGTTCGCGGTCGTGCGCACGCCGCCGGCGGCGCCGCTGTCGCCGCGTCCGGTGCCGAAGTTCGCGGACGGTCAGGTGCGCCTCGGCGCCCCGCCGGGATCGAGCGGCTACTGGGCTTATCCGAGTGCCAGTGCGCTCGTCGAGGACGGTGTGACCGTGGGGATGGATCTCTACGGGCAACTGAAGAACGTCGCCGACGCTTCGAAGGTGGCGCCAATGCAGCCGTGGGCGCTCGCGGTCTACCAGAACCGGCAGCGGCGGTTCCTGCAGGACGATCCCACTTACATCAACTGCAAGCCGCCGGGCGGTCCGCGGCAGATGCAGCAGCCCTTTGGCGTGCAGTTCGTCGAGGACCGTGAGCGGCAGCGCATCTT
>DATMDI010000332.1:0-2624 GCA_035557875.1 Vicinamibacterales bacterium | reverse complement strand
TACCACGCATCGCGCGCGGGCGATGGCCTCTCTCGGACCGAAGGCCCGCGCCGCGCTTCGCAGCAGCGCTCGCGCCCGTACGAGATCGCCCAGCTGCGCCATTGCAATCCCCCGAAGGGCGAGTGCCGGCGCGTCGTGCCGCAACGCGACGCGCTTCAGCGCGCCGAGCGGGTCACCCCCGGCCAGCGCGCGCCCCGCCGCGGTGATCAGCGAGTCCATCGGAATCCCGCCACAGTTGTCACTCCCACTCCTTCGAGGCCCGCCGCTAAATCTATCTCACGGCCACCGGCCAGGGCCGAATCACAACCGGACGACAACGAAGGGAGAACGACGATGATCACGCACACGACGGCAACACGCGAAGAGTGGCTGGGCGCACGCCTGCAGCTGCTGGAGGTCGAGAAGGAGCTGACGCGGCGCAGCGACGAGGTGGCGCGAAAGAGGCAGGAACTGCCGTGGGTCCGGATCGACACCCCGTATCGCTTCGACACCGAGACGGGCAGCGCGTCGCTCGCGGACCTGTTCCGCGGAAACTCGCAGCTCCTCATCTATCACTTCATGTTCGGGCCCGACTACAAGGCCGGGTGCCCGTCCTGCTCGGCCATCGCCGACGGCTTCAACGGATCGGTCGTCCACCTGGCCAACCACGACGTGACGCTCTGCGCGGTGTCGCGGGCGCCGCTCGCCAAGCTCCAAGCGTACAAGCAGCGCATGGGCTGGACGTTTCCGTGGGCGTCCTCGTTCGGCAGCGACTTCAACGCCGACTTCAGCGTCGGGTTCACCGAGGCGCAGCAGCGCGCGGGTGACGTCGAGTACAACTACCGCCGCGAAAAGGCGTGGACGCTGCGCGGAAGCGACGGGCCCGTCAGCCAGTTCGCCGCGATGACCGGCACCGACACGGCCACCTACATCCGCGAACGGCCGGGCCTGAGCGCATTCGTGCTCGAGGATGGTGTCGTTTACCACACCTACTCCGCCTACTCCCGCGGCGTGGACGCCATCTGGGGCATGTACCCGTTGCTCGATCGCGCTGCCAAAGGGCGCAACGAGCAGGGCATCTGGTGGCGGCGCCACGACGAGTACCAGGGGTCAGTGCCGTGACGGAGATGCCGATGCCGGGCGGCTGGACGATGTCGATGATGTGGATGCGGATGCCGGGCCAGACGTGGCCCGGCGCCGCCGCCGCGTTCCTGAGCATGTGGGTGGTGATGATGGCGGCGATGATGCTGCCGTCGCTCGTGCCCATGCTGTGGCGTTACCGCCAGGCCGTGGCGCGGGCCTCCCCGACACGCCTGGGCGTACTCACCGCGCTCGTCGGACTGGGGTACTTCCTGGTCTGGACCGTGCTCGGAATGGCCGTGTATCCGATCGGCGTCATGCTCGCCGCCGTGGTGATGGAGCAGCCCGCGCTCTCGCGTGCCGTGCCGACGGCGATCGGTGCCGTGGTCATGCTTGCCGGCGTGTCGCAGTTCACGCCGTGGAAGGCGCGTCACCTCGCCGGCTGCCGGGGAGGGCCCGGACGCGATCGCGTCATGCCGGCCGGTGCCGGCACGGCGTGGCGCCACGGCCTGCGCCTCGGCCTCCACTGCAGCTACTCCTCGGCTGCAGCGACGATCGTGCTTCTGGTCCTCGGGCTCATGGATCTGCGCGCCATGGCGGCCGTGACGGCAGCCATCACCGCCGAGCGCCTGGCGCCTGCCGGCGAGCGCGTCGCACACGTGATCGGCGCGGTGGTCGTCGGCGCGGGGGCCGTTCTGATCGCGCGCGCTAGCGCTGACGCGCTCTGTCCTCCCCTCATATAATCTCGACGCCTGGAGGGCTGCTCATGCGCTGCACTCGACTGATCGTCGCGCTCGCGTTGTCGTCCATGACGGTTGCCGGCTGTGGCACGGGGCCGGTTCAGCCGGTGTCGGCTCAGTCCGCTCCCGCCGCACGCTGGAGCCACCAGGACTGGCCGACAGGGCATTACCGGGTCGTCGAGGGGTGGCCCAGGCCGCTACCCGACACCCGTCACTCACACGAGGGGTGGACATGGGGCTCGTTCGGCGGCGTCTACGCCGAGAACCCCGACCGCATCTGGATCGCGATGCGCGGCGAACTGCCGCTGCCGGCAGGCGCCGCGCCGTGGACGCCGTACGCAGCGCTCAATCCGTCGCGCGGAAACGCCACCGGCAACGGCGACGGCATCTCGGCCACGTGTGAGCCGGAGGCGAAGCGCGGCTGGGAACGCCGCTTTCAGCACTCGATCATCATCGTCGACGCCCAGGGCAACCTGGTCGGCGAGTGGCCGCATCTCGACGAGATGTTCAGCAAGCTGCCCTGCGGTCGAGGACCGCATCAGATCAAGATCAGTCCGTACGACAAGGAGAAGCACGTCTGGATCATCGACGACCAGCTGCACATGATCTACCGCTTCACCTACGACGGGAAGCTCGTACACAGCAAGGGACAGCTCGGCGTGCGCGGCCGCGGACCGAACACCTTCGATCGGCCGACGGACATTGCGTGGCTGCCGGATGGGACCTACTTCATCACCGACGGCTACGGCGGCACCCGCGTCGTCAAGTACGACGCGAACGACAACTTCGTCATGGATTGGGGCGGCCCGCCCAAGGATCCGAAGA
>DATMDI010000331.1:0-2433 GCA_035557875.1 Vicinamibacterales bacterium | reverse complement strand
CGCGAGGCGGTACGGCAGGCGGTTTCGAACGCTCGGCTCAAGGCGGAAGCCGCCGCGGCCGGCGCCGGGCGCAGCATCGACCGGCTGGTACGAATCCAGGAAGCCGGCGCGCCTGGTCCTCCCGTGCCGATGCCGCAGTTCCGGACCATGGCGTCTCAGGCCCCCGAGGCAGCCGCCCCGCCGCCGGTTGCCATCGGCCAGATCGAGGTCCGCGCGCAAGTGACGGTGACCTTCAGCCTGAAATAGGATTGCTGCATCGCGGCGAGCCCCCCCTTGGCGACCACCGACTACACGCGTGCCCGCCGGCACCTCGCGCGGCGCGATCCCGTGCTTCGCGACCTGATGCGCGCGCACGGCAAGTGTGGCCTCGCCGAGGCTCAAAACGCCGATCCGTTCGGAGCGCTGCTCAAGGCGATCGTCTCGCAGCAGCTGTCGACGAAGGCGGCGAAGACGATCTACACGAGGCTGATGGCGCTGTTCGACGGCGTGCCCACGCCTCAGGGGCTGGCCCGTCTCGCGGACGACGAACTCCGAGCCGCCGGGCTGAGCGGGCAGAAGCTGCGCTACATGCGTGACCTCGGTGCGAGAGTGCACGACGGTTCGCTGCCGCTGCACGCGCTCGATGCCATGGGCGACGAGGACGTGATCGTCGCGCTGACCCAGGTCAAGGGGATCGGCCGCTGGACCGCGGAGATGTACCTGATGTTCCGGCTCCACCGCCCCGACGTGCTGCCGGCGGGCGACCTGGGCATCGTCAAGGCCGTACAAAAGGCGTACGGCCTGAGCAAGACGCCGTCGCCGGATCGGTTGCACGAGATCGGCGAAGCCTGGCGTCCGTATCGTTCGGTCGCCTGCTGGTATCTCTGGAGAAGCTTGAACAACACGCCCGCGTCCGACTGAATCGGGCCGCCGGCGTCACGGATGACTGCCATGCCTATGCCTACATTGCTTCCTCGTCGCCGGTCGCCGCGTCAGCCGCTGTTGCGCCATCCGTTGACCACCGGGTTGCTGGTCGCCGCCGGTCTCGTGCTCTCGGCGTCGCAGCCGAGCATGCAGACGCGGCGATCGACCGACGTTCCGCAGCTCACGTTCGAAAAGATCACGCTGCCGAACGGGCTCGACGTCATCCTGAGCCCGAAGCGTGGCCTGCCGATGGTGGCGGTCAACCTCTGGTACCACGTCGGCCCCGCGAATGAAGCGGCCGGCCGCACGGGGTTCGCGCACCTCTTCGAGCACATGATGTTCCAGAGCTCGCTGCACGTGCCCGAAGACTCGCACTTCAAGCTGCTCGAAGCCGCTGGCGCCAGCGACATCAACGGCACGACCGACTACGACCGCACCAACTACTTCCAGACCGTGCCGTCGAATCAGCTCGAACTGGCGCTCTGGCTCGAGTCGGATCGCATGGGCTACCTGCTCGAGAAGGTGACGCAGGCGTCGCTCTCGAACCAGCAGGACGTGGTGCGCAACGAGCGCCGGCAGAGTGTCGAGAACCAGCCGTACGGCCTCGCCGACGAGGCGGCGGTGCAGCTGATGTTTCCGAAGGGCCATCCGTATCACGGCAACGTGATCGGGTCGCACGACGATATTCAGGCGGTGAAGCTCGAGGACGTGCACTCGTTCTTCCGCCAGTACTACGCGCCCAACAACGCCAGCCTCGCCATCGTCGGCGATTTCGATCCGGCGCAGGCGAAGGCGCTCATCACCAAGTACTTCGGCACCTTCAAGCGCGGGCCCGCGGTGCCGGCGGTGAAGGCCGATACGCCGAAGCTCACATCCGAGCGCCGGCAGACGGTGCAGTCGCGCGTGCAGCTGCCGCGCGTGACCATGGTGTGGATCACGCCGCCCATCTACCAGCCTGGTGACGCCGATGCCGATGTCGCCGCGCAGGTGCTCGGCGGCGGCCGATCGAGCCGCCTGTACAAGAAGCTGGTCTACGAGAAGCAGATCGCTCAGAACGTCACCGCGCAGCAGTACTCGCTGATTCTGGGATCGATGTTCCAGATCGAGGCGACGGCCCGCCCCGGCCACACGGCCGAGGAGCTCGAGAAGGCGATCGACGAGGAGCTCGCGGCCTTCCGTGCGACGGCGCCCACGGGCGCGGAGCTGGACCGCGCGCGCAACACGATCGAGACCAACATCATCGGCGGCCTGGAGCGCCTCGGCGGCTTCGGCGGCATTGCCGACCGCCTGAACTCCTACAACCACTATTTGAAGAACCCGGGCTTCCTCGATCAGGACATCCAGCGGTATCGTGCCGTGACCCCGGCCAGTGTCCTCGCGTTTGCCAACGCCAACCTGGCGCCCAACGCGCGCGGCGTCGTTTACGCCGTGGCGGGCACGCCCGCCGCGCCGCCGAACCCGCCCACGCCACCGGCGCCGTCGGCGGCCGCGGGGCAGAAGCCGGGACCGTCGATCAACGCCGACGAGCCG
>DATMDI010000330.1:0-4716 GCA_035557875.1 Vicinamibacterales bacterium | reverse complement strand
GGGAACGATCACCGCGGACAACGTCCTGGCGCAGGCGGCCGGCACGAGCGGTGCGGCGCAACAGATCCAGCAGTCAGAGCTCGATGAAGTGATTGCCGCAATCAAGGCCGGACGGGCCTATGTGAACGTGCATTCCAGCATCTCGCCTGGCGGCGAAATCCGCGGGCAGATCGACGTCGTCGACTCCGGCGATCAGAATCGCCAGTGACGCTGGAGCACCCTTGTGTGGCTTGAGATCCGCAGCTCGCGGCACACGCGAGCGAAGGTTGGTGGGCGCGGGTGGAATCGAACCACCGACCCCTCGCGTGTGAAGCGAATGCTCTACCGCTGAGCCACGCGCCCGACCGAACCCCAAGCTTAACATGGGCGGGTCTGAAGACCCGCCCCCACGACGGCCGGAAACGCGGCGGGGTGAAGCCCCGCCCTACGCGCAACGGGCCGCCTGAAGGCGGCCTCCACGTCGTCAGATCGTCCCGTACAGCCGATCGCCGAAGTCGCCGAGCCCGGGCACGATGAACTTGCGGGCGTTCAGTTGCGTGTCCAGGGCCGGCGAGTATACGTGCACGTCCGGGTGGACGGCCGTCATCGCCGCGACGCCCTCGGGCGCGGCCACGACGCACAGCATGCGGATGGCCCGGACGCCCGCGGCCTTGATGATGTCCACCGCCGCGACGGCGCTGCCGCCGGTCGCCAGCATCGGATCGGCGAGCAGCACCACGCTCGCGGCCAGCCCCGGCGGCAGACGCGAGTAGTAGCGCGACGCGGCGGCGGTCTCCTCGTCGCGCTGCAAGCCGATATGGCCGACGCGCGCCCGCGGCACCAGCTCCAGAATCGATTCCACCATGCCGAGCCCGGCGCGGAGCACCGGCACGATGGCGATGTCGGCCCGGACGACGCGGGCGTCGGCGGGTCCAATCGGCGTCGCGACGGTTTCAGTCTCGGTCGGCAGATCGCGTAGCGCCTCGGCGGCGACGATCAGGCTGATACGGTGCGCCGCGGCACGGAACGCGGCGGGCGGCGTCCGCGCGTCGCGGAGTTCGGCGAGCGCATCCTGCGCCAACGGATGGTCGACCAGGTGAAACGGCACTGCACACATAGTACTCGCGGGGCCGCGTTTCACCGCAACGCGCCGGTCTTTCCTCACTGTTCTTCGATAGAATTCATGAGATGCGCGTCGGATTCGTTGCCGTCTTCCTGGCTGTCGGTGCCGCCGTGGCCGCCCAGCAGCCGCCGCGGCAGGTGTCGCTGCTCGTCCACAACGGCATCGTCGTCACCATGGACGCGGCGAAACGCGTCATCGAGAACGGAGCCGTGGCGATCGACGGTACCGACATCGTCGCGGTGGACACCGACGAGGCGATTCGCAAGCAATTCCGCGGCACGGAGGTGATCGACGCCGGCGGGCAAGTGATCATGCCGGGCTTGGTCAATACCCATACGCACGCGCCGATGGTGCTGCTGCGCGGACTGGCCGACGACCTGGCGTTGCAGGAGTGGCTCACCAAATACATCTTTCCCGCCGAAGGCAAGCTGGTGTCGCCGGAGTTCGTGCGCACGGGCACTCGCCTGGCCGTGCTCGAGATGATCGAGTCGGGCACGACGACCTACGCCGACATGTACTACTTCGAGGAAGAGGTCGCGAGGGCAACGAAAGCTGCAGGGCTGCGCGGCGTGCTCGGGCAGACCATCATCCAGTTCCCGGTGGCCGACGCCAAGACCCCGGCCGACGGGCTGGCCCGCGCCGAGGCGTTCATCGAGGAGTTCAAGGGCGACGCGCTGATCACGCCGGCGGTGGCGCCGCACGCGATCTACACGCTGGACGGGCCGACGATCAAGGCGGCGCGCGAGCTGTCGAAGCGCTACGGCGTGCCCACGCTCATCCACCTCGCCGAGACCCGCGACGAGATCCAGACCGCGCGCGAACGCTTTACCACGTCGCCCGTGTCCTATCTCGAGAGCCTCGGCGTGCTCGGCCCGGGCGTGGTGGCCGCGCACGGTGTGTGGGTGAACGACGCCGACATCGCTCTGCTGAAGGCGCGCGGCGCCAGCGTGTCGCACAACCCGGAGAGCAACATGAAGCTCGCCAGCGGCACCGCGCCGGTCACCGGCTACCTGCGGGCGGGTGTGGCCCTCGGCCTCGGGACCGACGGCGCGGCGAGCAACAACGATCTGGACATGTTCGAAGCCATGCGCATGGCGTCGTTCCTGGCCAAGCTGCAGACCGTGGACCCGAGCGTGGTGGGCGCGGCCACGGCGCTCGAAATGGCGACGATCGGCGGGGCCCGCGCGCTCGGCCTCGAGCGCCTCATCGGCTCGCTCGAGCCGCGCAAGCGCGCCGACCTGATCGTCGTCTCGATGCGCGCCGCGCGGCAGACACCGATGTACGACCCGGTGTCGCACCTGGTCTACACGACCCGTGGCGACGACGTGCGGGACACCATCGTCAACGGCCGCGTGCTGATGCGCGACGGCAAGGTGCTGAGCCTCGATGCCGACGCGGTGCTCAAGGACGCGCGCGCGATGGCGGTGAAGGTGAAGGCGGCGGTCAGGTAGGAAAGCCATGCGAGCGCGCACGCGCATGCTCGCCGTCCTTGGCGCCGTCGTGCTGACGAGCACCATCCAGCGGCCGCCGGCGGCCGCCGGTCTCGACCTCCAGACCTTGCTCGACATGGCTTCCGCCTACGAGCTGAGGTTCATCGGCAACTTCGAGAACGTGGTGGCCGAGGAGGTCTACGTCCAGGAGATGTCGTCGCCGCGCCGCAAGCGCACGATCAAGTCGGATTATCTGTTCGTCAAATACCCGGACGTGGAAGGGTTGATGGCACTGCGCGATCCGTTCGAGGTGGACGGCAAGCCGGTGCGCGACGCGGCGTCGGCCGATCGGATGATGAAGCTGTTCACCTCGCCGGTGCCCAACGCCCCCCTGCGGGCGCGCGCGCTCGCCCAAGAGGGCGCGCGGTACAACCTGCTGGATATCGGGACCTTGAACAACCCCGTTCTCGCGATGGTGTTCCTGCAGCCGAACTACCGGCCGCGCTTCCGCTTCAACCTCGCCGGCATCGAAAAGGATCTCGGGCCGACGATCCGCACGGTCCGGTTCGAGGAGTTTCGCGTGCCCTCCATCCTGAAGACGGGCGCCAACCAGGACATGCTGTCGCGCGGGCTGCTATGGGTGGACGAGCAGACCGGCCGCGTCGTGAAGACGCGGCTTCAGATCGGGCCGTTCCGGATCCCCCCGGAGGTGGTCACCACGTTCCGCCACGACGACGATCTTGGAATCGACGTGCCGGCCGAGATGAAGGACTGGTATCCCGATCGACAGGGCGAGATTCGTGGCGTCGCCACCTACGGCCGGTTCCGGCGCTTCCAGGTACGGACCGACGAGTCGATTCAGAAGTAGCGGGCCGGCTGAAGCCGGCTCCTACGTCGGGACGACGCCGATGAACGGCAGGGCCCGGTAGGCTTCGGCGTAGTCGAGACCGTAGCCGACCACGAAGCGGTCTTCGATGGCGAACCCCACGTATTCCACGTTCACCTCGACTTTACGGCGGGACGGCTTGCTGAGGAGGCAGGCCGAGCGCAAACGTCGCGGCTTGCGGGCGCCGAGCATGTTCTGCAGATAGGTGAGGGTGAGGCCGGTGTCGATGATGTCCTCGACGATGACGACGTCTCGCCCTTGAATCGGCGCGCCGAGATCCTTGAGCAGCTGCACCTGACCCGAAGAGTTGGCGGAACTGCCGTAGCTCGAGGCGGCGATGAAGTCCATCGTCACGCCCTTGCCGTCAGTGCCCGCGGCGATGGCGCGCGCCAGGTCGGCGAGAAAGATGAACGACCCCTTGAGCACGCCGATCAGGTGCACGCCGTCGGGATGGTCGCGGCGGATTTCCTCGGCGAGCGCGCGGACGCGCGCCTGCAGGTCGTCGGCGGTAATCAGCGTCTCCATCTCAGGGGTGCGCCCAGAGTAACATAGCGTTTCAACCGTGAAACGATTCCAGATCGTAACGGAAGCCGACGCACGCGTGCTCGAATACGGCAGCACGATCGTCCTCGCCACCGGCGGTCACGTCACGCCGCTCGCGCAGGACACGCTGCGGGCGCGCCGTGTGACGGTGGTAGCCGATGTCCCGGATCTGGACCTCGCCGCGCTGGCGCCAGTCGCCTCGATTCGGACCGTCGCAATCGCTGGCGACCATACCTCGCTTGCGCTGAAGGCCGCCCTCGTGCAGCACCTGCGCGGTCGCGGCCTGGCGGCGCACGACCTCGGCACCGCGACCACCGACCCGGTGGACTATCCCGACACCGCGGCGGCCGCGGCCGTACAGGTGGCGCGCGGGGAAGCTGATGCGGCCATCGTGATCGACGGCGCCGGTCTCGGGTCGTGCATCGCCGCCAACAAGGTGGCCGGAGCCCGTTGCGCCATGTGCACGACCGAGACGCTGGCGCGGTACGCGCGTCAACACAACGGTGCCAACGTGCTCGCGCTCGGTTCCACGTTGCTGTCGGCTGCCGAGGCCACGGCGATCGTGGACGTGTTCGTGGACACCCCCATGCGGGAGGCCCGCTACATCCGGCGCCTCGCCAAGATCCGCGCGCTCGAGACGCGCGCGCGCACGTGATGGCGGCACCCGATCTCGAGCGGCTGATCCGGATCATCGTCGAAGAGGTGGCGGCAGCCCAGACCACTGCGGCGCCGGCTCGTTGCGGCTGCCATGCTGT
>DATMDI010000329.1:0-2867 GCA_035557875.1 Vicinamibacterales bacterium | reverse complement strand
TCCTCGAGCACCGCGAGCGCGACGTGCATCGCGTCCTTGGCGCCGACCGGGAAATAGCGCATCGGCTCGCCGCCGCGCGTCAGCACGAGGGCAATCAGCTCTGACGCGGCGTTGCCGGCGCGGAAGTAGATCGTCTGTGCGCGCTTGTCGGCGGGCACGCTGTAACGTGCCGGCGGCGTCAGCGGCGCGGGCGCGCCAAGCCCCTGCCCGGTTGCGGTGAACACCCCCTGGAGGAACGACGGCTTCTCTAGCATGAGAGGTCCTTTTCGAGGCGGGCCGCACAGACCTTGAACTCGGGCATCCGAGACAGCGGGTCGAGCGCCGGGTTGGTGAGCAGGTTCGCGCGGCCGCGGCCGGCGTAGTGGAACGGCACGAACAGCGTGTCCATCCGGATCGTCCGTGACAACTGCGCCGCCAGGTGCGCGGTGCCGCGCCGGGTCGTGAGCTGGACGGGATCGCCGTCGGCAATTCCGAGTGTCTGGGCAACCGACGGATGGACCTGGACGAAGGCCTGGGGCGCCGCACTCAGAAGCGACGGTACGCGCCTGGTTTGCGTGCCGGACTGATACTGCGTCAGCAGGCGCCCGGTGGTCAGATAGAACGGATAGTCGTCGTCCGGTTCTTCGGCGGGTGGCCGGTGCTGGACCGCTTGAAAGCGCGCGCGGCCGTCGTCGGTGGCAAACCGGTCGAGGAACAGCCGCGGCGTGCCCGGATGACCCGGGTCCGGGCACGGCCAGAACACGCCTTCGCTGCGACGCAAACGGTCGTAGGTGATGCCGGCGTAGTCGGCCGGCCCTCCCGCGGATGCGCGGCGCAGCTCGTCGAAGACCGCTTCCGGCTCGGACGAAAAGGACGAGGGGGCGCCGAGGCGATCGGCGAGCTCCGCGATCACGGCGAGGTCGGCCATCACCCCGTCCGGCGGCGGGACGACGCGCTGCCGCAGGATCACGCGCCCCTCGAGATTCGTCATCGTGCCGGCCTCCTCGGCCCATTGAGCCGTCGGCAGCACGACGTCGGCGCGGGCTGCGGTCTCGGAGAGAAAGAAGTCGGCCACCACCAGGAAGTCGAGAGCGTCCAAGCGGCCTTGAATGTGGCCCGCATGGGGCGCCGAGATCACCGGGTTGGAGCCGAACACGAGCAGGGCGCGGACGCCTCCGTCGCCGCCCATCGCGTCGAGCATCTCGTAGGCCGAGCGTCCCGGCTGTGGGAGCGCCTGCTCGGGGACACCCCAGACACCAGCGACGTGCGCGCGATCCGCCGCGTTGGCCAGTTTGCGATAGCCGGGCAGCTGGTCGGCCTTCTGTCCGTGCTCCCGCCCGCCCTGCCCGTTGCCCTGTCCCGTCAAGCAGCCGTATCCGCTTCCCGCGCGGCCGGCCAGGCCGAGCGCCAGCGTCAGGTTGATGCAGGCGCGAACGTTGTCGACGCCGTGGCTCTGCTGCTCCGGTCCCCGGCCCGTCAACACCATCGCCGTCCTCGCGGCCGCGAGCAGACGCACCGCCTCGCGGAGCTGTCTTTCGGGGATGCCGGTGATGCGCTCGACTCGCCCCGGCCAGTACGAGGCCACCACCCGCCGCACCGCGTCGAAGCCGCTGGTGCGCCGCGCGATGAATGCTTCGTCGATGGCACCCGACTGGACGGCGATGTGCAGGAGTCCGTTCAGCAGCGCCGCGTCGGTGCCCGGCGTGATCTGCAGGTGGAGCGTGGCGGCGGCAGCGGTCGGCGTCAGCCGCGGATCGACGACGATCAGCGTGCCGCCGCGATGACGTTGCTCCTCGAAATGCCGCATCACTGGCGGCATCGTCTCCGCCAGATTGCTGCCGACCAGGAGGATCGCGTCGCTCTGTGCGACGTCTTCAATCGGAAACGGGAGGCCGCGATCGAGGCCGAAAGCGGCCAGCCCCCCGGCGGCGGCCGAGGCCATGCAGAAGCGCCCGTTGTAGTCGATTTGGGACGTCCGCAGGGCGACGCGAGCGAACTTGCCCAACAGATACGCCTTCTCGTTGGTCAGGCTGCCGCTGCCGAACACACCGACCGCATCCGGACCGTAACGGCTCTGCACGTCGCGGACGGCGCCAACGACGCGAGCGAGCGCCTCGGACCACGTCGCGGGACGCAGCGGCCCGCGCCGCGTGTCGCGGACCAGCGGTGTCAGCAGGCGGTCCGGACTCGTGAGCAGCTCGGCGGCGGTCCAGCCCTTCTGACAGAGCCCGCCGCGATTCGTCGGGAAGTCACGGCTGTCGACGGTCCAGCCCCCGGAGTTCGCCGGGCGGACGTCCATCGCGCACTGCAGTGAGCAGTACGGACAGTGAGTAGCGCGTGTCGAGAGCTCCGACACGGACCTGACGGCATCGCCGGTCGCATACGCCATGGCCCACCAGATGCTCGTCGTGGAGCGCGAAAGAGGAAGGCCCGGCTCGGGGCAGTCGACGCGAGGGGTGCAACCAGCGCGGGGGACACGCGAGCGGCTCGGCGCGGTGTCAGCGCCGATCGTACAGAGATGGGGAAGAGACGGCAAGCCGTCCGATTGAGACGGAAATGTCCATCGACTTGTGAGGTCGGACAGTATTGGAGGTCGCGCTCCATGGCCGATTTCAGAGCCATCATGAAGTCTGGGCATCCGCCCACACTTCTCGCCGCCTTTCTCTATTTCGATTTCTGTTTCGCGGTGTGGGTGCTGAACGGCGCCATGGGTCCGTTCATCTCCGAGCACTTCGCGCTCACGCCGGCGCAGACCGGGTTCATGCTCTCGGTCCCAATCCTGGCCGGCGCGCTGATGCGCTTTCCGCTCGGGCTCCTCGCACAGTACATCGGCCGCAAGAACGCCGCGCTCACCGAGATGGCGCTGATCATCGCGGCCATGGCGTACG
>DATMDI010000328.1:0-6598 GCA_035557875.1 Vicinamibacterales bacterium | reverse complement strand
CTGGCCGCCGACCACGCCCCAGTTCCATCGCCGGGCCGAGTTGAGGTACGCCACCTGCGCCCCGATGTCCTTCACGCTGGTGGAGTTGCCGAACGTGGAGTTCACCTGCGCCGCGACGAACAGCGAGTGGTTGCGGAGCGTGTCGCTGAAGGCGAGCGCGATGCCGCCGCCAAGCGACGTGCCGTAACGGCTGACGCCGACGCCGACGCTGGGCTGCATCACGCTTTCGAGCTTCAGCCCGGCGTGATACGGCTCCACCGGGTACTCCTCGGGCGCCGGCAGTCCCGACGACGGGTTGTCGAGCAGCGCCGTCACCTCGTCGGTGTGGAGCTGTGGCGAGGGAAGCGCGCCAGCATTTGCCGCCAGTTCCCACGGTGGTCCGCCGGCCGTACCCGGCAGGGTGTAAATGCTGTAGGTGCCCCCCGTGTAGACGGAGAACGCCAGAGTGCCCGTGCGCGACGCCACCGACAGGGCCGGGCTGAGCGCCGTGATGCCGCTCACCCCCGTGGCGATCGTGGTCACCTGCGACCGGTCGCCGCCGACGCCGCCGATACCGACGCCGACGCGGTACACGTTCGACACGCCGTCGCGATCGGAGATGAAGTACAGCGACTGGCTATCGGGCGTCCATTGCGGGTTGATCGCCTTGCCCTTGGCGTCGGCCAGCACGCGGTCGACGCGCCCGCTCTGCACGTCGATGACGGCGAGCCCGTAGGGAACGAACGACAGCGTGGCCATGTCGCTGGTGAACCGGTCGGTGACGAACGCGATGCGGCGTCCATCCGGCGACCACGCCGGCTGCAGCTCGGCGAAGACGTCGGTGGTGAGACGGCGGAGCCGGTCGGTTTGCAGGTCGTAGATATAGAGGTCGGTCAGGCCGCCGCGCATGCCGCTGAAGGTGATCGCGCTGTCGTCGGGCGCCCACGCCGGTGCCAGGATCTCGTCGACGTCGGTGATGCGGATCTCGCGATCGACGTCTCCGGTCTGCGCGTCGTAGATGGCGAGCACCGGCTTGCCAGAAGCTACGGTGGCGATGGCGAGCCGACGGCTGGCGCGATCCCACGCACCCGCCGAGTAGATGAACTGGATGCTGGAGAAGTGGGGGTTGGTGGCGGTGCTGGTCAGCTTGCGGACGACGCGTCCGTTTGACGCATCGGCGATGAAGACGTCGATCGAGAGGAGCGACCGGCTGGACAGGAAGGCGAGCCAGCGCCCATCCGGGCTGAGCGCCGGACCCACGTTGAGCTCGGCCTTGAACTCGCGCCCCTGGACGATCGGCTGCCGATCCACCAACTCGCGTCCGGTCGCCAGCAGCACCGGCACCGCGCTCTTCTGAATCGCGGCCTGCCAGTCTTTCGACAACTGCTCGACGCTCACGCCGAGGACCTCTTCGATCGCCTGTTCGTAGGGCATGGCGGCGCCCTGGATCAGCAGCCGGCGGATCACCGAATCGCCGAACCGGCCGGCGACATACGACCAGAACGCCTGGCCCCAGCGATACGGAAAATACGCGGGGTCGTCGAGGTCCTTGATCGCGGGCAGCCGCTCCAGGCGCGCCGCGTCGCGCAACCACATCGCGGTGTTCGGATCGTGCGGGCCGATCGAGAGGTACTCGGCCATCCCCTCCACGAACCAGAGCGGGAGCCGCGCGAGGCCGGTCATGCCCTGAGGTGCTTCGCTGAGCGTGGTCATGTCGAACTGGAAGGCGTGCACCAGTTCGTGCCCAATCACGTGATCGGTTTCGGCCAGCGGCCCCGCGAGGGGCAGCACGATTCGCCGGGCGATTGGTTCGGTGACGCCACCGGTGCCTTCGCCGATCTCGCCGCCGATCACGTTGGTCTGTTCGAAGTCGACATGCGAGGCATAGAGGATGAGGGGCTGGCGGCCCCGCAGTTCGTGCCGCAGCAGCCGCCGGAGGCGGCTGTACCACCGCTCGGCCATCCGCGCCGCGATCTCCACGCCCGCTTTCTCTTCCGGGTAGAAGTAGATGTCGAAGTGTTCGGTCTTCATCACCTCGAAGTCGAAGGTCCGGTATTGCACCTTGTTGCGCCCGAAATACTGGGCGGAGGCCGGCGAGCTCGGGAGCAGCGCCGCGGAGCAGAGCAGGACTACCAGCAGTCCACGGCGGAAGGTCGCGTTCATCGATACCTCGAACCGCGGGCAGTGCAAGCGTCGGACCATGGAGGCCCAGCGGGATCTGGGCCTGAGACGGACCGGTCGCCGCGCCCTGACGACTGCCAGGACGGTCTTTGGACCCCCGGCGGTCACCTGGAGAGTACGTACCCGGCGGTCTTGAGACCGTCCGGAAGGGTCACTTGGGCAGGGCGAACGCCGTCAGCGTCTGGCCGGCGGCCATCAGCACGAGCTGGCGGCCCTCCACCAGGACCGTGCTCGGCGCGCCCCAGAACATGCCGGGCATGTCGTGCTTCCAGAGCACGCGCCCTGTGTCCGCGTGCACGCCCATCAGCGTGCCTCCGTCGTCACCGGCGAAGACGAGCCCGCTCGCCGTGGACAGCACGCCGCTGTACGACGGACCGCCGTAGGGTACTTCCCACTTGCGCTGCATCGTCACCGGATCGATCGCGCGGAGCGCGCCGGTGCCGCCGCGGTCGCGGGTGCCGCCTCCCATCACCATCGAACCGAGCTGGTAGCTCTCGGGCGGCGGGTACGACACGAACAGCTGGCAGGTCTCGCGCGCGGACACGAAGAACAGCCGCCGCGCCGGGTCGAACGACGGCGAGGTGAAGCTGCTGCCGCCTGCCAGGTCCGGGCACGTGCGCGTGCCCGCCTGCGTGGGCCGTTGGTTGGGCAGCTCGATCGGCCTGCCTTTGGCGTCGACCTCGGTGGCCCACGTCGTCGTCACGTACGGCTTCGCCTGGATGAACGCGCCGGTGGCGCGATCGAGCACGTAGAAGAAACCGTTGCGATTGGCGGTGATGAGCGTCTTGCGCGGGCGGCCGCCGATCGTCAGGTCTGCCAGCACCTGAATCTGGTTCGAGTCCCAGTCGTGCTCGTCGTGCGGCGTGTACTGGAAGTGCCAGCGCAGTTTGCCCGTGTCCGGGTCGAGCGCGACGACCGACGCCGTATAGAGGTTGTCGCCCTTGCGGTTCCCGCCGTAGAAATCGGGGTTGGGGTTGCCGACGCCCCAGTAGACGAGATCGAGCTCCGGGTCGTACGAGCCGGTGATCCACGTGGCGCCGCCGCCGCGTTCGAAGTGTCCCGCCGGCCAGGTGTCGCCTCCGGGCTCGCCCGGCGCCGGGATCGTGTTGAAGCGCCACAGCCGCTTGCCGTCGCTCAGGCTGTAGGCGTCGAGGAAGCCGCGGGTTGCGAATTCGCCGCCCGCCATGCCGACGATCAGCTTGTCCTTTACTACCAGTGGCGCCGCGGTGGAGGAGTAGCCCATTCGGTAGTCGATGAGCGGCACGTCCCACACCGGCTTGCCGGTCTTGAGGTCCAGCGCGATCACGTGGGCATCGAGCGTCGTCATGAACAGCCGCCCGCCGTGCACCGCGAAGCCGCGGTTGGCCATCCCGCAGCACACGCGCAGCGCGTTGGGCAGCGGCCGCTCGTAGTGCCAGATGACCGCGCCGCTGCGGCCGTCGATCGCCCAGGCGTGGTTGTAGAGGCCGGTGAGGTAGAGCGTGCCGTCGATGGCAATCGGCGTCGCCTCGAACTTCGCCTGGCGTCCGAACCCCAGGCCCGCCTCGAACGACCACGCCGGTGCCAGCCTGGCGACGTTGTCGGGGGTGATTTGCGTGAGCGGACTGTGCCGGGTGCTCGCGTAGTTGCCGGAGTGCACCAGCCAGCGCGCCGGGCTGGCCAGCCCGTTGAGCAGATCCTTGCCGTCGATGGCCGGCGGCGCTGCGTGCTGTGACGGCACCTGCCCGGTCTGTGCGAGCCCGACGACCGTGCCGGCCACCACGAGCGCGGCGACCACGTAGCGGAGGCCCCTCATGGACATCACTATACCCTTGGCCAGCAGGCCCGAACCGCTCGCGGCGCCGCTCGCAGTCAAAGGGCGTGACACGGCTCAAGCGTGCCGTCGCGGTCACCGGCGGCCTGATTCTGCTCGTTGTGGCGGTGTCGCTGTCGTACCGGGCGTACGTGCGGCACGGCGCGCGGCAGAGCGAGCGATTCGTTCAGCCGATGGCATCGACAGCCTGGAGGCGGTGCGCATCGGCGGCCTGGATCAGTGGATTCACGTGCGGGGAGAGCACACGAAGAACCCCGTGCTCCTGTTCCTTCACGGCGGCCCTGGCGCGGCGCTCATCGGCGTGGCTGGTCCGTGCCAGACGCCGTGGGAGAAGCACTTCACGATCGTGCAATGGGACCAGCGGGGCGCGGGAAAGACCTACGCCAGGAACGACCGCGAGCTTCAGCGGCGCACGATGACCGTTCGCCAGATGCAGCAGGACACGCTCGACATGGCGAACTACCTCCGCCGTCGATTCGAGCGAGAGAAGATCGTCGTCCTGGGGGCTTCCTGGGGCGGCGTGCCGGGTCTCTGGCTGGCGCACGAGCACCCGGATGTCGTGGCTGCGTATGTGGGCGTGGGGCAGGCCGTCGACCTGGGGCTCAACACGAAGACCGCGTACGAGGATGCGCTGGCCGTGGCGCGCACGCGAGGCCTGAACGACGCCGTGCACGAACTGGAGGCCCTTCGGCCGTACCCTGACCCCGCGAACCTGCGAAAAGCTTCGGCCGCGCAGGAATGGCAGGCGGAATTGCTGGGCCCGCCGGCCGATCGCCCGCGGTTCCTGAACATTCCGAGACTCCTGTCCACCCTCCTGACGGCGCCGGAGTACTCGCTTCACGACGTGTACGGGTTGACGCGCGGCCAGATCTTTTCGCTCGAACTGCTGGTGCCGGAAGTGAGCAAACTGAATCTGACGACACTTGGATCCGACTTCCGCGTGCCCGCTTTCTTCTTCCACGGCCGTTTCGATCCCTACACTCGGCCGGCGCTGATCGAGGCGTACGCCCGCACCGTCACCGCTCCTCATCACGAGCTCGTGTGGTTCGAGCGCGCCGGCCATTTCCCGTTCTACGAGGAACAGCAGCTGTTCGCCGACGACCAGGTCAGGCGCGTGCGCCCGGTTGTCGACGCCTTCTGATCACAGCGGCTCGAAGACCGGCAGTGACCACCGGCGGTCCGGCGGCGCCGCCGGTTTCGCTCACCCGCGAGCCTCGATCTTTGCTTTGGCTCTCTTCCGAGTGCGGCTCGAAGGCCGCGATACCCTGTCGCCCCGTGTGGCTTGGACATCCGAACTATCGAGCATATTGAGACGGTAGATCGATCGACACCCCGGACCCCGCAAATCGAGGCATTGCTCCAAGGCAGAGAGGCTGGCGAGTCGGACACCAGACCCCTGGCCCAGGCTTTGCCTTCGCCACATTCACCCTACGCGATGCGATCGACGCCGCGCGTCACCATACGCGCATAGAGGTCGAGCGCCTCGTAGTGACGCTCCCGCCTTCAGCTGCTGCCGCAGCCTGAGAAGCTCATTGTGGTGAGGCCGCTTTTCGCCGTTCTTCCGAGCTGCCATTCGCATGGTTCACTCGGCGGCCGGATTATCCCGCACCGGGACCAAAAGGCTCGTGTCCGCGCAACACGTCGATGATGTACGGCAGGTTGAACGGCGTGCCGTCCCAGCATGGCATTGAGCGGGCGTCGATGTCGTGGTCGGGATTTGTCTCAGATCCCGACTGCAGCGAAGGCGACGGCTCGAGCCGTCGGCCGTCAGCTGAGATGAAGGTCACGTCGCCGTTCTGGTCCTGCACCGCCTGAAATCCGCCTTCATGCACCAGACGGTGGTGCCTCCGGCATAGCAACAGCAGGTTGTCGAGCGATGTGCGGCCGCCGTCGCACCAGTGGGTAATGTGATGGGCATCGCAGCGGCGGGCAGTGCATCCGGGGAACCGGCACCGGGCATCGCGTGCGGCGAGCGCCCGCCTGATCGTCGCCGGGACGGTCCGGGTCTTGCGCCCCACATCCAGCGCCGCGCCATTCGGGCCCTCGCGCATGACGACGACGGACGCGTCGCATGAGACGCGCCGCGACGTTTCCGCGGAAACGTGGACAGCGCCGTCGCCGAGCTCGATCACGGCCTGCGACGGCGACGAGCTGGCCTGCTCGCACTCGAGGTGCAATACCACCTGATATCGGTCTGCTGAGGAACCCCGATCGAGATCCGCGTCGAGGGCGCACTCGGCCATCAGACCCAGCGCGTCCGCGCGACGCTGCGCAGCCGTGACCTCCTCGGCCACTGACGTCGGCGACGCGGCGTCCTTTGAGTCCTGGTACAGTCGCTCGCTGGCGGCGTCGAGCGCACGCTGCACCACGGCTCCGAGCTCCGGCGTCAAACGGGCACGTAGCACCAGCATCCCGTCATCGTCGAGATACGTCGTGACGGTGCGGCTGAGATGCCGCCGCGTCGTGTCGCGCGCCTCTTCGACCCGATCGCATCGGCGCCACGCCCGCACGACGCGCTCGACGTGCGCCGCCGTGCCAGCGTAGGCGAGGTCGAGCAGCTGCGCCTCGTTCTCGGGGGTTGCGATGCGGCTGATCGCCCGCACCTTGGCATAGGAGATCGTTCCG
>DATMDI010000327.1:0-5855 GCA_035557875.1 Vicinamibacterales bacterium | reverse complement strand
AGTCGGTGGACAGCGTCTCCGTCGTCAAGCCGGACAAGACGGTCGAGACCCGGCAGGTCAAGACCGGCATCCGCGTCGGCACGCTCTGGGTCATCGAGAACGGCCTGCAGCCCGACGACCAGGTGATCGTCGAAGGGCTGCAGAAGGTGCGGCCGGGCATGACCGTCAATCCCACCGTCGTGCCGGCTGAAGCGCCGGACACACCGGCCGCGTCGCTCACAACGTCCGGCACACCGTAGGGGTTGCTGTCATGGCCCACTTCTTCATCCGGCGGCCGGTCGTCGCCATGGTCATCTCCATCCTGATGGTGATCGCCGGCGCCGTCGCGCTGCAGAGCCTGCCGATCGAGCAGTATCCGTCTCTCGCACCGCCGGTCGTGCGCATCACCGGCAACTACACCGGCGCCAACGCCGAGGTGGTCGAGCAATCGGTGGCGACCCCGATCGAGCAGGAAATCAACGGCGTGGACAACCTGCTCTACATGAAGTCGCTGAACACGAGCGACGGCCGCATGCTGCTCGACGTCACCTTCAAGGTGGGCAGCAGCCTCGACAACTCGAACATGCTCACGCAGAACCGCGTCTCGCAGGCCCAGGCGCGGTTGCCCCAGGAGGTGCTGCAGCAGGGGCTCACGGTCAAGAAGATCAACCCGAGCATCCTGCTGGTCGCGTCGATCTACTCGCCCAAGGGAACCTTCGACGCGCTGTTTCTGAACAACTACGCAATGCTCAACGTGCGCGACGCGCTGCTGCGCGTCCCGGGCGTGGCGCAGGTCGATCTGTTCGGCGGCGCGGAGTACGGCATGCGCGTGTGGCTGCGCCCAGACGACCTGGCGACGCTCGGGCTGACGCCCGCCGACGTCATCGGCGCGATCAAGGAGCAGAACCTGCAGGCACCGGCCGGCCAGATCGGCGCGTCCCCGTCCGCACCGGGACAGTCGTTCACCTACACGGTGCGGGCCCCCGGCCGTCTGGTCACCGCCGAACAGTTCGGCAACATCATCGTGCGCTCCACCGACGAGGGACGCGAGGTCCGCATCAACGACATCGGCCGGGTCGAGCTCGGCGCGGAGAACTACAAGTCGTTCGGACGGCTGGACGGCAAGCCCGCCGGCGTGCTGGCGGTCTACCTGCTGCCCGGCGCCAACCAGTTGCAGGCGGCCGAGGGCATCTACACCGCGCTCGAGGAGCTGAAGCGGCTCTTCCCGACCGACGTGGACTACAAGATCGTCTACGACACGACCCCGGCAGTCGAAGCCTCGATCGAGGAGATCATCAAGACGCTGTTCGAAGCCGTGATCCTGGTCGTGATCGTCGTCTTCGTGTTCCTCCAGAACGTGAGAGCGACGTTCATTCCGCTGCTCACCGTCCCGGTCTCGCTGCTCGGCACGTTCATCTTCTTCCCGATCCTCGGCTTCTCCATCAACACGCTCACGATGTTCGGCCTGGTGCTGGCCATCGGCATCGTCGTGGACGACGCCATCGTGGTCGTCGAGGCGGTGATGCACAACCTCGAACACGGCATGGACGCGAAGACGGCCACCGCCAGGGCGATGGACGAAGTCTCGGGCCCGATCATCGGCATCGGCCTGGTGCTGACGGCGGTCTTCATTCCGGTGGCGTTTCTGGGCGGCCTCACCGGCCGCCTCTACCAGCAGTTTGCGCTGACGATCGCCATCGCCGTCATCATCTCTGTCTTCAACGCCCTCTCCCTCAGCCCGGCGCTGGCGGCCATGCTGCTCAAGCCGCCCAAGCCCGCGCGCGGACTGCTCGGCATGTTCTTCCGCGGGTTCAACCGCGGGTTCGAGGTCTCGACCCGCGGCTATGTCAGCACCGCGGGCATGCTCGCCCGCAAGTCGATCCTGAGCCTCGGCATCCTGGCGGTGGTGGTGTTCCTGTCGTCGCGGCTGGCCGCCGCCGTGCCGGGCGGGTTCGTGCCGACCGAAGACCAGGGCATCGTCATGGTGAACGTGCAGCTGCCCAATGGGGCGTCGCTCGAGCGGACCGACGCGGTGCTGCGCCGCGTGGAGAGCATCGTCGCGTCCACGCCGGGCGTGGAGTCGTACAACACCGTCGGCGGTATGGCGCTGCTCACCAACTCGTTCCAATCCAATGTCGGCTCGATGTTCCTGCGGCTCGAGCCGTGGGCGGAGCGCACCACGCCGGAGACGGGGCTGCGGGCCATCATCCTCCACCTGCGGCGCGAGCTCTCCCGGCTGCCGGAGGCGGTGATCTTTCCCTTCCTCCCGCCGTCGATTCCCGGCTTCGGCGCGGCCGGCGGCTTCAATTTCGTGCTGCAGGATCGCAGCGGCACGTTGACGGTGCCGCAACTCGGGGCGCAGGCGCAGAACTTCATCGCCAAGGCGCGCACCCGCCCGGAGCTGACTGCCCTCTTCACCGCGTTCGACCCGACCTCGCCCCAGTACGACGTGCAGCTCGATCGCGAGCAGGCCCGGAAGCTGGGCGTGCCGATGAACGAGCTTTTTCAGACGCTGTCGGCGTCGATGGGCGGCACCTTCGTGAACGACTTCAACCGGTTCGGACGCCTCTACCGGGTGTTCGTGCAGGCGGAAGCCGAATACCGGCAGCGTCCGGAGGACATCGGCAAGATCTACGTGCGGAGCCAGACCGGCACGATGATCCCGCTCTCCACGCTCGTGACCGTCAGCCCGCTCCAGGGCACCGAGCTCGCCGTGCGCTTCAACCTGATGCGATCGGTGGAAGTGAGCGGGCAGGCGGCCCCCGGCTTCAGCTCGGCGCAGGCGATGGCGGCGCTCGAGCAGGTGGCCGCCGAGGTGCTTCCTCGCGAGATGAGCTACTCGTACTCGGGGCTGTCGTACGAAGAGAAGAACGCGCCGTCCCCCATCCCCACCTTCGCCATGGCGGTCGTGTTCGTCTTCCTGCTGCTCGCGGCGGTCTACGAGAGCTGGTCGCTGCCGTGGGCGGTGCTGCTCGGTACGCCGATCGTCGTGCTGGGGGCGTTCTTCGGCGTGTGGCTGGTCGGGCTCGAAGCCAACGTCTACGTGCAGATCGGCCTGGTGATGCTGATCGGCCTCGCCGCCAAGAACGCCATCCTCATCGTCGAGTTCGCGAAGGTGGAGCGCGACAAGGGCAAGACCGCGGTGGAGGCGGCGGTGGAGGCGGCGCGGCTCCGGTTCCGGCCGATTCTCATGACCGCCTTCGCGTTCATCATGGGCGTGATCCCACTCATGCTCGCCACCGGATCGGGCGCGGCCTCGCGCGCCGTCATGGGCACGGCGGTGTTCTTCGGCATGCTCGTCGCCACCGTGGTCGGCGTGTTCATCTACCCGGCGCTCTTCGTCCTCGTCGACAGGATCGCCAGCGGCCGCAAACCACGGAAGGCGGCCGCCGCACCGCCGATCCAGCAGGCGGCACCCGAGGGAGCGGGCCACTGACGTGCGGTTCCCGCGGGCGCTCGCACTGACGCTCACCGCCCTGACCCTCACCGCGCTGTCTTTCTCGGCCTGTGCCCTCGGCCCCAACTACGCGCGGCCCACCATCACCCCGCCGCCGGCCTTCCGCGGCGTGCTCACGCCGGGCGAGGCCGCCGACCTCGCCGACCTCGCGTGGATCCGGCAGTATCAGGAGCCCGAGCTCGCGGGGCTGATCCAGACCGCGATCGCCGAGAACCTCGACCTGCGCCAGGCCGTCGCCAGAATCGCCGAGGCCCGCGCGCGCGCCGATGCCGCCAGGGCCGACCTCGGCCCGACGCTGTCGGGCGGGTTCAGCGGCCAGCCGCGCACACGTGTGAATGCCGACGAGACCTGGCTGCGGACGATCTACAGCCTGAGCGTCGCCTTCCAGTGGGAGATCGACTTCTTCGGCCGGCTGCGCCGCGCCTCCGAGGCGGCGCGCAACGATCTGCTCGCGACGGAGGATGGCGCCAGGGCCGTCATGTCGTCGCTCGTCGGCGACGTGACCCAGGCCTGGTTCGATCTCAGGGTCCTCGACGAGCTCATCGCCATCACCGAGCGCAATATCCAGCTGCAGCAGGACGCCCTGCTCCTGGTGCAGCGGCGCGTGCAGGGCGGCGTCGCGGCCGGCCTCGACGAACAGCAGGCCACGAGCCAGCTGGCGCGGACGCGCGCGCAGCTGCCGACACTGCAACAGGACGCTCAGCGAGTCGAGAACCGCCTGAGCGTGCTGCTGGGGCGTCCTCCTGGTCCCATCGTCCGGACACCCGGCCCGATTACGGCCGTGCCGCCGTCGATTCCGACCGGGCTGCCATCGGAGCTCCTCGAGCGGCGCGCCGACATCCGCCAGGCCGAACGCGAGCTCGCGGCCGCCACCAGCCGGATTGGCGTCGCGATGGGCAACGCGTTTCCCTTCCCCCGCATCAGCCTCACGGCGTTCTTCGGCCTGATGAGCGGGTCGCTCGACAGCCTGTTCCGTGGCGACGGCAGCGGCGTCGTGTCGTGGAGTCCGTCGGTCGCCATCCCGCTCATCGACTCCGGACGCGGGAAGGCGGGAGTGGCCGTGGCGGTGGCCCAGACCGAGCAGGCGGCGATCTTCTACCGCAGTTCCATCCTGGTGGCGCTCCGCGAAGTGGCCGACACGCTGGTGTCGCTCGAAAAGGTGCGCGAGCGCATCGCCCAGCAGCAGGTCGAGGTGACGGCGGCGCGCGAGGCGCTGCGGTTGAGCGACATCCGCTACGTCGGCGGCGTTGCCGACTACCTGGAAGTGCTGGATACCCAGCGCGTGCTCTATGTGTCGGAGACCGATCTCGCCCGCAGCCGCCAGAGCGAGCTGCAGGCGTCGGTCCAGTTGTACCGCGCGCTCGGTGGCGGGTGGTCGGATCAGGAACTGCTCAAGGTGATCGACCGGCCGTTCGACGCGCGCAAGTAACCGCTCATTCAGGCCGGTTGCGCCACCTGTGGCGAACGTTCCCGAACGAAACGCGCCATCGGGCTCCACATGAACCAGTGTGGAAGCTGTTTCGCCAGCGAGGGCAGCCCGTCCACCGTCACCGAACGGCAGCGAAGCGCCGCGTCATAGTCGATGTGTCCCAGCCAGACACGGTAGAAGAGCGCCAGATCCGCCCGAACGACGAGATCGGAGTCGAACCCTGGCGGCGTCACGCAGACCGAGACCTCCCGGGGCTCGAGCAGCAGCCACACCCGACGCCCGCGAGGTCCGGTGAAGTCGAATTCCACCACCGTGCGCCGTTCCGGCAGCAGTTCGCGATTGATCCGCTGGTGAATCCGCCAGATCAACAGCCCTGCGTCGAGCTCCTCGGGCCGCGGTTCGCCGAAGGCCCAGCGGACGCCCCACGCGCCCAGCGTTTCAATCACGGTCTTGAGGTCTCTCCCGGAGTCCGACAGGTGATACGCGGATACGTTCGGTTGCGCACCCGGCAGCCGCTCGACGACGCCGGCCTCTTCCAGGTCCCGAAGACGCGACGCCAGCAGCGATCGCGAGATGCCAGGTAGCCCGCGTTCGATCTCGTTGAAGCGATGGCTGCCGAGGATGAGCTCGCGCACGATCAGCGGCGTCCATCGATCCGCCAGGATCTCCGACGCCCGCGCAACTGGGCAGTACTGCTTGTATTTCTGCATGGCGCATCCTGGCACCGCGGGTATGCGCGTGCCAGTCCAAAAATTGAACCGGTTCAGTCCGCTCGTTGCACTTCCGCCGCGGATCTCCCGCCTCCTATCGTGAATCGCGTTGCCCCCACGAACGATAGATGGAAGGAGATTTCATGACCAGGCATCCCCAACTCTCGCCCCTCCGGTTCGCCGCACTCGCATTGCTCGTGGGTCTGCTGCTGACACCGACGCGAGCGGCAGCCAATGACGTGGTGTTGAAGTGGAATCAGATCGCCCTGGCCGCGACCGC
>DATMDI010000326.1:0-10253 GCA_035557875.1 Vicinamibacterales bacterium | reverse complement strand
AAGAAGAGTCCCGGGCCGCCGGTGAGCAGGGCCCGCGTACTCGGCGAGCCGCCGGTACCGCTGATGTCGCCGCTCCGCTGTTGCAGCTCGCGCCAGCCGACGTTCTCCCACACGCCGGAGAGGTCCGGCGTGCCGGCCGGCGTCCGTGGCGCCGGCGCCAGCAGGTTCACGGACCCGTCGGCTCCCCGCGGCGGCGACGCGGACCGGTACTTGGGCCACTGCGCCGACAGCGGCGCGGCCGCGGCAGTGAGCGCCGCCGCGAGCACGGCGGCCGAAAGGGCGGGTCGGTGCACGAGCATGGCGTGTCCCGGCAGTGGACGGTGATTGTAGTGCAGCCCTGCCGGACGCCCGCGTGAGCCGCGCAGGTCGAGGAGAATAGGCGGACCGTGTCGGAGACGGCCTTTCATTGCGACCGGCTCGTGAAGCGCTACGGCGAGCTGGTCGCCGTCGACCACCTCTCGCTGTCGGTCCAGCGCGGCGAGTGTTTCGGCCTGCTCGGCCCGAACGGCGCGGGCAAGACCACGACCATCGAGATTCTCGAAGGGCTGCTCGTACCCGATGAGGGGTCGGTGGAGGTGCTCGGGCTCCGCTGGGCCACGCACGAGCACGAGCTGCGGCAGCGCCTCGGGATCCAGCTGCAGGAAACGCAGCTCGCCGACAAGCTCACCGTCGAGGAGACCCTGCGGCTGTTCCGGTCCTTTTATCACCGCGGCCGCGAGGTGGCGGAGCTCCTGCAGCTCGTCGAGCTCGAGAGCAAACGCGGCAGCTGGGTGAGCAAGCTGTCCGGCGGGCAGAAGCAGCGCCTGTCGGTTGCCTGCGCGCTGGCCGGAGCCCCCGACCTGCTGTTTCTCGACGAGCCGACCACCGGCCTCGATCCCCAGTCGCGGCGGCAGCTGTGGGGCATCCTCGATCGCTTTCGCGGCGGCGGCGGCACCATTCTCCTCACGACCCACTACATGGACGAGGCCGAGGTGCTGTGCGACCGGGTCGCCATCGTGGACAAGGGCAAGGTGATCGCGCTCGACACGCCGAAGGCCCTCATCGCCTCGCTTGGCGAACCGAAGGTGATCACGCACCACGGCACGCTCGAAGACGTCTTCATGTCGCTCACCGGACGGCTTCTGCGGGAGGAATGAGATGAGCCGGGGCGGCGCGTCGCATCCGCTCGTCGAATTGACGATGGCCCGGCTGCGCGAAATCTTCCGCGAGCCGGAGGCGCTCTTCTGGGCCTTCATCTTTCCGATTCTGATGTCGGTGGCCATGGCGGTGGCCTTTCCCTCGTCGGACAGTGCGCCGGTGCCCGTGGGCGTGCGTCAGGGTGAAGGCGCGGAGGCTCTGCGCGCCTCGCTGGCGGCCTCGAAGAGCGTGGCGCCGCGCATCGTGGCCGCCGGCGAGGAAGAAGCCGCGCTCCGCGACGGCGACGTGGACCTCGTGGTCGTGCCCGGCACGCCGCCGACCTACCGCTACGACCCGGGACGCGCCGAGAGCCGGGCTGCGCGGCTGGTGCTCGACGACGCGTTGAAACGCGCCGGCGGCCGCGCCGATCCCTGGACCGCCGTCGAGCAGCACGTGACGGTACCCGGTTCGCGCTACGTGGACTGGCTGATCCCGGGCCTCGTCGGCATGGGAATCATCGCGACCAGCGTCTGGGGCATCGCCTTCTCGATCGTGCAGGCCCGCATGCGCAAGCTGCTCAAGCGCATGGTGGCGAGCCCGATGCGCAAGAGCCACTACCTGCTGGCGCAGGTGCTGGCACGGCTGCTCTTTCTGTTGCCCGAGGTGGCGATTCCGCTGCTCTTCGGCCGCTACGTGATCGGCATGCCGCTGCGCGGCTCGCTGGTGGCGCTCACCGTGGTGTCGCTCGTCGGCGCGCTTTCGTGCGGCGCGATCGGCCTGCTGGCGGCCAGCCGCACCAAGACGTTCGAGGCCGTCTCCGGTCTGGTCAACTTGATCCTGCTGCCGATGTGGATTGCCAGCGGCGTGTTCTTCTCGGCGTCGCGGTTCCCCGACGCGCTGCAGCCGTTCGTCCAGGCGCTGCCGCTCACCGCGCTCGTGGACGCGCTGCGCGCCGTGGTGCTCGAGGGCGCCACGCTTCCGGCCGTGGCCGGCGAGCTGGCCATCCTCGCGTTCTGGGGCATCGTGCCGTTCGTGATCGCGCTCAAGATCTTCCGTTGGCGGTGAACGGTGTATGGTGGGCGGGATGCACTGGATCGAATCGCTTCCTCACCAGCCGCCGATGCGCTTGCTGCAGGAGGTCGTCGACGTCGTACCGGGGAAGCGTGCGGTGGCGCGCCGGTTCGCCATCGCGAGCGACTTCTACTTCCAGGGACACTTTCCCGGGATGCCCGTCGTGCCCGCGATCATCCTGATCGAGATGCTGGCGCAAACCGGGGGGATTGTCGCCGCGACTGTCGATGACGGTCCGGCCACGCGTCGGCTCCGCGTTGCGGCGGTGGGGCCGTTCAAGTTTCCGGAAGGGGCGAGCACCGACGTGACGCTCGAAGCGACCGCGCGGCTGGTCGGCCAGATCGGGCGGCTCTACAAGATAGAGGGCGAGGTCACCGCCAATGGGCGGCTTGTGGCCTCGGGCAGCGTCACGCTGGCCGGGTAGCGGGACCTCACCACAGGCGCCGGAAACAGAACCACTGGTGCGGCCGCTGCCGGATCGCCCATTCGATCTCCCTGGCGAGCTGTTGCACGGCGTGAGCAATGTCGGCGTCACGGTCCTCGGTGTGCGCGACGACAATCGGTGGACGTATCGTGGTGCGGACCCGGAACCGGCCGTCGCGGAAGCTGAAGACGGGCAGAAGCGGTGACTGCGTCGCGCGGGCCAGAGCCGCAGGGCCGGTCGGCAGCACCATGGGCCGCCCGAACAGGCTGACGGTAACGGTTCGTCCGCCTTCGCGGGGCCGGTCGCCCTGCAGGGCGACGACGTCGCCGGCGCGCAGCGCGGCGGCCAGTTTCACTGCCAGTCCTAGATCCTGGCCGGCAAAGTGTGTGACGTAGCCGGGGTTGGTGCGCGAGATGAGTTCCTCGACGAACCGTTGCGCCTGCGGATCGATTTCGTGCTCGCGCACGACATGGACCCGGTGCGGGGAGTTCGACGCGCCGGAGTGCGTGGCCGTTTCCCACGGGCCCAGGTGCGCGGTCGAGATGATCGTGCCTCCCGCACCTTCCATGGCCCGGCGCCAATGCTCCTCGCCTTCGACCACGACGCTGAAGCGCTCGGGGTTTGCCAGCCAGCGGTAGCGTTCCGTGAAGCACCAGGAGAACGCCCAGATCGTGCGAAACGATCGGGCAAGCGATTCCAGCCGGCCGGCCGGCCCGAGCACGGGCTCGAGGTTCGCGGCCAGGGCGCCGCGAATGCGGCTGAGGACCAGGAAGAAGAAGACGGCCGAAACGGGCACGCTGATCCACTCGGTCCACGAGGGTGGCTTCGTGAAGCCCCAGTACGCGAAGCGGTACCAGAACACGCCCGTGACGTGGAAGCGTCCGAGCAGCCGATGCGTGAAGCCCAGAGCCGGTGCGTGCTGCGCGGAGCGTGCGGGCGCAGGCACGCTCAGTCCGGTCTGCTGGACCGCGCGACCGGGGCGTCGCCCGCCTCGAGGACTCGCTCGGTGGAGTAACGCGCGCGGAGCACGCCCGCTGCGATGCGGAGGCTGTCGAGCACTGGCCGGTAGTGGCTCGTGCCCCGGCCGTCGGCCTTTCCCAGACGGATGGGCGTCGTGGTGACTCGCAGCCCCAGTCGAACGGCGCGCACCACAACCGCGCTCTCGGCCTCGAAGCCCGACTCGGGAAACCCGGTGCGCTCGATCAGTTCACGTGTGTAGAGGCGAAACCCCGTCTGCACGTCGCTAAATAGCTGGCCCGCGGCCCAGGAGATCGCGCGCGACGAGAGCCGGTTGCTGCAACGGCGCACCGTACCCATCTGGGTGAAGAGGTGGTCTCGGGTGCCGAGCACGAGGTCGGCCCCGCGTGCCGCCTCGATCAGGTGCGGTGTTTCCTCCGGCAGATGCTGTCCGTCGGCGTCGATGGTCACGACGGCCGCGAAACCCCGGGCGAACAGAATCGAGAACGCCGCGTTGAGGGCCGCCCCCTTCCCGCGATTCCCGGGGAAGGCGTGGACCTCGGCGCCCGCGGCCCGGGCCGCCATGCCGGTGCCGTCGCTCGATCCGTCGTCGATGACGAGCACGTCGTCGATGAAGACTTTCGTTCGCTCGACGACGGACCCGACGGAGTGGACGGCCTCATAGGCCGGGATGGCGGCAGCGATACGCACTAGGTTTCGGCGACCTCGGCCGTGGCGTCAGGTTGGGTTCCGGACGGCGAGAAACGTTGGGTGAGGCGCTTGAGCGCCACAATCGCGAAGAACGCCTCGAGCCGGAGGCGCGTCGTCAGCGAGGGGCGCCAGTTGCCACCCAGCACGGAGAGGACCGCCTCGTAGATGCCGAACCTGGACGAACGATTGAAGAACAGGTCGCGGAACGCCGGGTCGTAGAAGCCGACGGCGAAACGGCGGAAGTGGTGGTAGCGGCGGACGAGGCGGCGTTCGTACTTCGCAAAGCGATGGGCCCGTAGGTCGCCCTTACGCAGGCCGTCGCTGATGGCCTCGGCGGCCTCGATCCCCGACTGCATCGCCAACAGCACGCCGGTCGAGAAGATCGGATCGAGAAATGCCCCGGCATCGCCGGTTACGGCGAAGCGATCGCCGGCGTGCACGGTGTGGAGATACGAGTAGTCGGCGTCGAAGCGCGCTGGTGACACGGGCGTAGCGTTGGCGACCAACTGCAGCGCAGCGGGCGTCTCCGCCAGGAACGCGGCGAGAGTATCCTCCGCGCTCCCTCGCCGGGTTGCATTGTAGACCGCCTGCGGCACGACGGCTCCCACGCTGACGACAGTGTCGCTGATCGGGATGAACCAGAACCAGCCGCGGTCCGGGCGTGTGACCATGCGGATATCGCCCGCGCGGCGGCCCTCGCTGCGAGGGATACCCTCGTACTGCCGGTGCACCGCGATGTTCTGCAGGACCGGATCCTTGCGTCGCTCCCCGAATCGGCGGGCCAGGAAGCCGGCACGGCCCGAGGCGTCGATCACGGCGGCCACCCGGACAGTCGCCTCGCCGTCATTCGGATCGGCGTACGTGACCGTGACCCCGTCGGCATCGAACACCGCGTCTCGCGCGCCGCAACCCTGTCGTACCCGCGCGCCGGATCTGACAGCGTTCTCGAGCAGCACCTTGTCGAACCTGTCGCGTGGCACCTGATAGGTCTGCGGACGCGGCACCTCGTAGGCCTGCGAGAAGTCCGCGTACTGATCGGCCGTGCCGTCCGCGGTCGTGAAACTCGCGCCCCACTTCTGGACAAACCCCTCGGCGGACACCGCTGCATCCGCGCCGATCCTGGCAAGAATCTCGTTGATCCACGGCAACTGCGACTCACCGATGTGGAACCTGGGGAATGCCTCTTTCTCCAGCACCAGCACCTGATGACCTCGCCGCGCGAGCGTGCTGGCAGCCGCCGATCCCGCGGGCCCGCCCCCGATCACAGCGACGTCGAAGTCGCAAGTCTTGTGCATATTTGAGCCAAAAGCAGGTGAGATACTATCCCGGCAGTGCGTGAGATCTCCAGCCCGGTCGCTGCTACCGGCGAAGGCATTGTCGATGCGTTCGCGCGCCTCGTCGAGCAGCGCTCGACCGAGGGCATGGTGGTTTCGCCGGGTCGCCGAAGTACTTTCGGCGACGTTGACACGCTCGCTCAAGACGTGTCGGATCGCGTCGCGACCGTGGGTCTGCAGCGTGGCACGCTGGTCGGTCTTGCGGCCGGCAGCGGGCCGGCTTTCTTTGCCGGCTTGCTGGCCCTGCGCCGCCTCGGCATCGCCGTGTTGCTGCTCGATCCGCTCGCCCCCGTCGAGGATCGACGTCGAGCGGCGAGGTCACTTGGCGCCAACGCCGTGCTGGACTGCGTGGATGGATGGCCGTCGTCGGGCGCCGCCTTTCACATCCACAGAATCCAGCCTCCGGTGGCCATGCGTTCGCGGGCCGACGTGGCGATCGTCAAGCTCACCTCGGGCTCCACCGGCGCCCCGCGCGGCGTCGCGATGTGTTCCGAGCACGTCCTCGCCGACGAAGCGGCGCTTGCGCACACGATGGGGCTTCGGGCCACCGACCGTCTCCTCGCCGCGATTCCGCTGTCCCATTCGTACGGGTTCACCACGCTCGCGCTGTCAGCGCTGGTGCGCGGGCTCACGCTGGTTGTTCCGGCGGATCGCGGGCCCTTCTCGTCGCTTGCGGCGGCGCGGACCCTGCAAGCGACCGTGTTCCCGACTATTCCTGCCTATATTCAGGCGCTGCTGAAACTCACCCCCCCACCTTCCTGGCCCGAGAGCATACGGCTCGTGATCTCGGCCGGCGCCTTTCTCCCGAGTGCCACGGCGGCGAAGTTCAGAGAGGTGTACGGGCAGCCGGTGCACGCGTTCTACGGGGCCAGTGAGTGTGGCGGCATCTGCTACGACCGCGAGGGCGGCGCAGCGGAGCGAGGCACGGTGGGCACGCCGGTGGAGGGGGTCCGTCTGTCACTTCGGGCCGTGGACCCGGAGGCGCCGGAAGAGGGGGTGATCACGGTGGAATCGTCCGGCGTCGGCGCGACCTACCTGCCGGAACCGGATTCGCGGCTGGGGGCGGGAAGCTTCGCGACGAGCGACATCGGTGTCTGGGAAGGCGACGAGGTCGTGCTGCGTCGCCGCGTCGATCGCGTCATCAACGTGCGCGGCCGTAAAGTGGACCCCGGAGAAGTGGAGCGCGTGCTGGCAGACATCGACGGTGTGGACGAAGTCGTCGTCATCGGCGTCCCGGGTCCCACAGGTGACGAGATCGTGCGGGCGATTGTCGCGGGCCCTCTCGCGCGCCGCCTCCACTACCGCGACGTCGCGGTGTGGTGCCGCCAACGCCTGGCCGATCACAAGGTGCCGAGGAGCGTGGTCTTCCTTGAGGCCATTCCGCGCACGTCCCGTGGCAAGGTCGACCGGGCGGCGCTCGTGGCGTTGGTTCCGTCCGACGTCCACCCGGTTCCGACGCATGAATGAGGCGGCCAGCCGGCCCTGGCGGCCCTCGCCGCTGGTCATCGGCAGCGCCGGCCTGCACGGTGTGGCGCTTGCGTCCGTGCTCGCCTTCCCCAACTCGTGGCCGGTGATGGCGGGAGCGCTGATTGGCAACCACGTCGTCCTCAGTACGGTCGGCATGTTCCCGCGATGTGGATGGCTCGGCCCGAACATTACACGGCTCCCCGCGGCGTCGGCGCAGGCGGGGGTGGTGGCCCTGACCTTTGATGATGGACCGGACCCCGCGGTGACGCCCGTGGTGCTCGATCTGCTCGATCAGGCGCGGGCCCGCGCGACGTTCTTCTGCGTCGGCCGCCGCGCCGAAGCGCATCCCGCCATCGTCGCCGAAATACGAGCGCGCGGACACGGCGTCGAGAACCACACCTACAGCCACCCGAACGGGTTTGCGTTTCGGGGGCTGCGGGGACTCGGCCGCGAAGTCCGTCAGGGGCAGGCCGCCATCGAGCGGGCGGGCGGTGGCCGGCCGGCGTTCTTCCGGGCGCCGGCCGGTATTCAGAATCCGCTGGTGCCGGTGGCGCTTGCCGCGGCCGGGCTCACCCTCGTGTCGTGGACGCGACGAGGATTCGATACTGTGACAGGTGATGGTGCCCGAGTCGCAGCGCGCCTGTGCCGAGGGCTGCGGGGCGGCGATATCCTGCTCTTGCACGATGCGTCATCGGCGCCCGACGGACGCGGCCGCCCCGTGGTGCTCGACGCGCTGCCACGCGTGCTCGAGACGATGGCGGGTGCGTCGCTTCGGTCGGAAGCGCTGCACGTCGCCCTTGGCGACCCAGGGGCCGCGTAGCCGGCCGACGATCAGAGAGGGCGGACGGCCCGATACTCGCTGAGGATGCCGCCGCTCACGGTTCGTGCCGCGTCGGGAAAGCCGGCCTCTCGCATGGCCCCCAGAATCGTGTCCGGAGGGACGCAGGTTTCGATCGTTTCCCAGAAGTAGTTCATCATCAACCCGGCGGCGCGGCCGCGCCAGGCACGGGCGATGTATGGGATCAACATCCCGAGAAAGAGGCGGTTCAGGGTACGGCCAAGCGCGGTGGACGGCTGCGTGAGCTCGAGGACCAGAATACGGCCTCCGGGCTTCACCACCCTGTAGTACTCGCGAAAGAGCGTGTTCAGGTCGCCGACGTGGCGCAGCCCATACCCGGTGGACACCATGTCAAAGTACCCGTCGGGAAACGGTAGCGCCTCGCCACGCGCCTGCACGAGCGGCGCCGACGATTGTTTGCGGCACTCACTCAGCATGCCCGCGCTGGGGTCGAGGCCGATGGTCAAACGCGTTTCCCCACAGACCTCGCCGGCGGGACGGAGGACCAACCCGGTTCCCGTGGCGACGTCGAGCAGGCGCATGCCTGACGCCAGCCCGCCGTTGATCAAGGCCTGACGGCGATACATGCTGCCCGTGCCAAGCGACATGATGCGGCACACCCACTCGTACGACTGGGCGCCGTGATCGAACATCTCGTCGACGAACCCCGGGCGTGCCGCGTCGTGCGTGTAGTACTTCTCGAGCTTCGGGTGAGGAGGAAGCGGAACGGCATTCATGAATGTGGCCTGGGAAACGCGAGGCCTTCGATTTCGATCAGCAGCTCGGATCGGCACAACGCCGCTCTCAGCCACTCGATGCGACACTCCGATGAAAACATCGCGCCGACGGTGGCGGCGATCGACGTTCGGTGAACGAAGTCGGTGCAGTACACGCGCAGTTCCCTGAACGACGACAACAGCGACCGGATGTCGTCCGGGCACGCGTCCTCGCGCAGCGTGCGGCCGGAGGCCGCTGCGACGACGCTGGCCAGGTTGCGGAACGTCTCCTGCGTTTGCCCATGGAGGTCGCCGATGTGGCGGGATTCCTCGCCGACTACACTCGCGGTTCCGCCGACGATGAGCAAGGGCGCGCCGCCACACGTCAACAGCGTCGCGCGTGCGAAGCAGGGAGGTATGGGGCCGAAGCGGCGGGAGTAGTGATACGCGGACACCTGACGCGGGTTCTCGATCGGCACGCCGGGTGCCTCGGCAGCAAGGCAATGGAGTTGAAAGTAATCGCCCTCGATTCCCACCGCGGAGGCCGTTGGCACCGATCGGCCGAAGGAAGAAGGGTGATCGAGGTGCACGGCGAAGGCACCGTAGCGCCCGGCATTGAAGGCCATATAGCGGTCCAGGCCGGCGCTGAGATCGTCGTGGATGCCGGGAAGGAATGCCCAGAACCGGACTGGATGCACGACCGCGCCGGTTTCGAGCTGGGCGAAGATCACGCTGTATGCTTCGACGACCCGCTGCTGGAACGTGAGAGTATCCATGCCTCGCGCACCGTCGAAGCCGGTGGCGATGTGGCGGACGCGCGGCGCATGCTCCGCCACCCAACAAGGAACGTGCTGTGCGGGGTTGGAGAAAGAATCACCGACAGATCCCTCCGCCTGCGATGCTCCGGTCTCGAATGCCATGAGAAAGCGCGGCCATTCTAGCTCAGCTACCAAGGCGCGCCAATCGGCCTCGTTGGAAACTCATGCGGGTGTCGGTTCCCACTACCATGTCGCTGTGTTTGGTGCTTCGCTCCGATGGCTTCGACTAGTCGTCTACTTTCTCGCGCTCCTCGTTGTCTGTCTCTATTGCGAGGTCATCGGTCGCGTGTGGTCCTTGTGGCTCGCGCCCGAAGGATCGAAGGCGCGCGTTCGCCGCGCCAATCTGGTGACCCGTCATTGGCACGTCAGCCTTACAGAGCTGACATTGCGTGTGCTCCAGCCGAGGCTCGAGGTTCGAGGCGTGGTGCCTCCCGGTCGCTACATCGTCGTCTCGAACCATCAGAGCACCGCGGACGTGGCCATCCTTCCGTGGGCCCTGCGAAGCCTGAACGTGAAGTTCGTTGCCAAGAACGAACTGGGCACCGGCATTCCAACCGTCTCGATGGCGCTCAAACACTGGGGCTCGGCACTGATTTCCCGTGAGGCCAGCCGCGAGGACATCGCGCGGCTCAAGGTGATGGCCCGTGGGCTCGCCCGTTGGGACGGTTCGGTCGTGATTTTCCCCGAGGGAACGCGGTCACGTGACGGCCGCCTCCTGCCGTACCGGGCCGCGGGCGTTCGCATCGTCGCCACCGAGGCGCAACTCCCCCTTCTTCCCGTCGCCATCGATGGCACCCATGT
>DATMDI010000325.1:0-9358 GCA_035557875.1 Vicinamibacterales bacterium | reverse complement strand
GCGTTGACGTCGGCGCCGCGATCGAGCAGCAGCCGCATCTTCTCTGCGTCGGGAGCCGCCGCCATCAGCACCTTCGTGCCGCCGGCGGCGGTGGCCGCGTTCGGGCTCAAGCCGCCGTCGAGCAGCCGGCGCAGGTCGGCGACCGAGCCGAACACGACGGTCTCGATCCAGGGCTCGACGCCCGCCGGCAGCGTGCCCGGCACCGGCTCCACGGGCGCCGGCCGCGCCGGGCCGAGAGCGTAGGACAGACCCATCACCGCCCAGCTCGCGCCGCTCATCGACAGGAACTGATCGTGCGCGTAGGGATATCCGGCATCGAAGTACGGCGGGCTCAGGGGCGCGGGCGGACGGAGCCGCGTCGTGGCGTGCCAGGTGCCATCCGCGGCCTGTGTCTTCAGCAGGTAGGCAATGCCCTTGCGGTAGGCGGCATCGGTCGCCGGGAGCCCGGCGCAATCGTGCAACGCGACCAGCGCCTGCCCCGTCGAGTACACGTCGCTGCCCCGCCCGGTCCGCGACTCCCAGCCACCGTCGGCGAGCTGCGTAGCGACGAGCTCGCGCCCAAGCCGCCGCAGCCGGCCGCTGTCGGCGCCGGCCCACTTGAGACCGAGCAGCTGATAGCTGCGGCCCTCGGTATCGGGCGCGGCGTTCTGTTCGAGATAATCCCTCGCCCTGGCAACGGCGGCATCGGCTGCCGCCTTCTGCGACGCGTGACGATAGAGCTGCACCGCCCGCAGGCCGAGCGTCGCCATCGTGAACCGGCTGTACGACGACGGCGGCCGCTGATGGAACCCGTCCCAGGTGCCGTCCGCGTTCTGGCGCGAGATCAGCAGCCGCGCGTAGATCGCCGCACCGAGGTTGGGCGGCACCCCCGCCGCGTGCGCCGCGATCATGCGGTAGGCGTCGTCCACCGACGGCTCGATCACGTACTGGTACTGAATCGCCTTGTCCACGTCGGCAAAGGTGAACGCCTTGATCGCGTCCGCGCGGGCGATCGCCTCGTTCACCGGCACGCCGTGCTCGCGCGCCGCCCGGAACGCCAGCGAGGGCTGGTACTGATGGTGGCACGAAGCACACACCTGCTTGTTCGCCGTGTACCACGGCTCCTGCGCCGTCTGGATCGGTGCCAGCGCCCTCGCCACGGCGTCACGGATTTCAGCCGGCGTCTGCGCGACGGCCGGCGTCGCGGCCGCTGCGATGAAGAGAACAATCAGTGTCCGTCGCATCGAATCCTCGCCGTGGGGCCGGCTCCAGCCGGCCCGGGGCGGGGCCGCCTAAAGGCGGCCCCCACGTTTCCTTACTTCGACTACGCCGCAATCGCCGTCCACGACCACCCAGTCGCCGGTTTCGATCACGGTGAGCGGATCGCGGTCGAGAGCGGTCACGCTCGGCACCCGCATCACGACCGCCCCGAGCGCCACCTTCGTGGTCATCTCGTTGAACACCAGCGCGGCGGGCGCAGTGCCAGCCAGGCGCGCCGTGTGGTACATCGCCGACCAGCCCGACGATCCCTTGGCACCGCGGAACACGAGCACCTTGCCGGCGAAGCTCTGCCCGCGGAGGTCGTGCCGCATCTCGGTGATCACGCCTTTCACCGGGTTCACGCCACCCCAGCCCGGCACGGTCATTTGCGTGACCAGCGCCTCGCCTTCGGCGCGTCCCCCCACGACCGTGCGCCCGCGCAACACGATCATGACGGGCCGACGCCGTTCCACCGCCCGGTCACGGCCGCCTCGATGCAGTCGCGCGTGGTGCCGAACCACGCCTGCACGTTGAGGATCGCCGGCAGATAGTGCGCCTGCTTCGCGGAATCGAGCGCGGCGACTCTGGTTCCCGAAGGCACGGCCTGCGCGAACGCCGAACACGTGTCGGTCATCACCACGCCGCCGGCCGCTTCGATCGCCGCCGTGTAGCCGGCTGCGTCGGCCTCGACTCGAACCGCCCGCGACGTGAAGATCCAGAGCCGGGTGTTGCCGCTGATGCGGCGTCCACCGAGAATCGCGGCGGCCTCGCGCAACTGCTCGAGCGCCGCGTGCGGACACCCGAGCATCACGAAGTCCACGGCCGGGTCGCTCGCAGTGGCGTTGAGCGCATCGTAGACGCGGCGCCGCTCGGCTGCACCGTAGTCGAAGACCTCGAGCGGCACGTTGCCGCCGAAGGCCGTCTCCACGTCGGGAGCTTCAGGCGTCACGCCGGCGATGTGGTACATCTCGACGCCGCCCGACGACGACGCGGCCGCGCCGAAGTGCTTCAGCCGGACGATGTCCGGTGCGGCGGTCACCCCGGCCAGGACCGGAATCCGCTCCTGCACCACCTCACCGGTGAAGTAGCCGAGCATGCCCCAGTCGAGGACCGACTCCACCGGCACTCGCACGTCCACGCGATGGGTGCCGCGGCGCGGCCCGTCACGGTGCAGCCCCCAGTCGGGGATTTTCCCGGTGAGCATCGCCGCGCTCGTGCTCTCCCGCCCTTCGGTGTTGGTGCGGGCGCCCAGCACCGAATTGGCGTAAATCACCGCCGACGACTCCATCCACGCGCAGTGCTCGCCGAAAGCCGGCACGTTGCCCGCCAGATACGGGGTGCAGGTCTTGAGGATCTCGACGCCCTTGCTGACCGCGAACGCTTCGCGTGCCTGATGGCCGCGCACGATCTCTTCGCCGACGCCGAGCGTCTCCCAATGCAGCGGATCGGCGCCGCCCTGGAGGTGGCACGTGTGCACGACCGCACTCGGCGCCTCGACCAGTTCGTCGGAATCGAGGTCGAAGTGCGAGAAGATCGCGTCGCCGCCCGGGCCGCCCTTGTCCTTGTAGTAGTTCTGGAGGAAGGCGTTCGCCGAACCCGGGACCCCGGCCACGTTCTGCGTGTCGACGAAGCGCTCCGCGCCGAGCGCCTCGGCATAGCGCACGAGCAGATCCATGGCTTTCTGCCGCGCCTTGCCGTGCCGGCCATCGAGCATGGCCTTTTCGTCGTCGGTGAGCGTGAGCATCCCTGGTCCTAAAGTGCGCTTCTTTGGCTCAGGACTCAGGGCTCAGGCAAGAGCTCTTTAGATCAAGCGTGCTTGCGTGAGCCCTGAGCCTTGAGCCCTGAGCCCTGAGCCCTGAGCCGACTCCCAATTCAGCCCTCAACGCGCCGCGAGGGCTTCGGTCGCCTCCAGATCCTGGCGCAGCGTCCGCGCGGCCCATGCGTAGTGCAGGGCCGCCCAGATGTTGACGACGCCGATGATCACCAAAGCGTAGCGCAAGGAGTCACCCCGCAGCGAGGGCCCCAGGAGGTCGCTGATGAACCCGGTGGTGGAGGGGCCGAGGCCGTTGCCGATCAGGGTCTGGATGAAGAGCAGGAGCGAGGTGGCCACCGAGCGCATGCGCACCGTGGCGAGCGCCTGGGTCATGGCGAAGGACGGCCCGAAGAACACCGCCGCCATGAACATCAATCCGACGAACGACGGCAGCGTCGTGGATAGTGACGGCGACAGGTAGGCGAGGAACTGGAACGGCACGCACAGCAGCGTGGCGATGCCCGGTACCCACAGATACCAGCGGCGGTCGTTGAAGCGGACGCTGAGGCGGTCGCAGGCAAAGCCGCCCAGGAACGTGCCGAAGCCGGCGATGAGCGCCAGGATCGAAATCCACACGCCCGCCTCGTAGGTGCTCAGCGCGTGCGATCGCTGCAGGAAGGCGTTGTTGAACGCACCGCTCGAGTACCACACGACCGAGTGCAGTGCCGCCGCCAGGCTCAGGTGGCGGAACGAGCGCCGGGCCCAGAGATACGACAACACTTCGGTGAGCCGCGGCGCCTGCATGGTGGCGGCCTTCTGCGCGGCCAGGCCATCCGCCATGCCGCGCGGTGGCTCGCGCACCGTGAAGCGCACGGCCAGCGCCAGCAGGATGCCGGGCAGACCGACGAGGATGAAGGTGTTGCGCCATCCCAGGGTCTGGTTGCCCCAACCGCCCATGAACGCACCGAGCGCGGTGCCGACCGGCACGGCCAACGCGTAGGCGGAGAACGCGGTGCCGCGCCAGCTGCGGGGAAAGTAGTCGGAGATGAGCGAATGCGACGGCGGGCTGCCGCCGGCTTCGCCGATCGCGGTGCCGACCCGGGCGGCAAAGAGCATCGGGAAGTTCACCGCCAGGCCGCAGAGCGCCGTCATGCCGCTCCAGGTGGCCACCGCGAGCGCCAGCACGTTCATCCGGCTCCACCGGTCGGCGAGCGCCGCGATCGGGATGCCGAGAATGGAATAGAAGAGGGCGAACGGGATGCCGCTCAGCAGTCCGAGCTGAAAGTCGGTCGCGCCGAACTCCGCCTTGATCGCCTGGAGCGAGGCCGCGAGAATTTGCGACCGGTCCATCACGTTGACGATGTAGCAGATTGTCAGCGCCAGCAGGACATAGCACCAGTACCAGGGCTTGCCCAGCAGCCCTTCGGCCGCAGGCGTGGCGGCGGGTGGGGCGACGGTCGCAGGGGTGGGCACGGGCGATAGCTTACGTCGGAACCTTGCTGGCTTCCGGCTCCCGGCTCCCGGCTATAGGATCGCGCCATGAGCGCCGACACACGCAGAGCGTTGCGCAGCAACTTCGAACCCGGGTCGCCGCGCGAGGCCGTCCGGCGCGCGCAATGGAAGGCGCTGGGGCTCACCGACGCCGACATGCTCAAGCCGAAGATCGCCGTCGTGAACAGCTCGTCGGAGCTGGCGATCTGTTTCAGTCACCTGGACGGCATTGCAACGGTCGTCAAACAGGCGGTACGCGAAGCCGGGGGCCTGCCCTTCGAGATCCGCACGGCCGCGCCGAGCGACTTCATCATCAGCGCCGGCGCGCAGGGCGCCTACATGCTGGCGAGCCGCGACCTCGTGGTCAACGACATGGAGATTGCGGTCGAAGGCGCACAGCTCGACGGCATGATCTGCCTGTCGTCGTGCGACAAGACGCCGCCGGCGCACCTGATGGCGGCGGGCCGTTTCAACGTGCCCACCATCCTCGTCATCTGCGGCTACCAGCCGTCCGGACACTACAACGGCGAGCACGTGGACATCGAGGACGTGTTCATCGGCTCGGTGCGGGCGATGTTCGGCAAGCTGTCGCACGAGACGCTGGCCGGGATGTGCGACCACGCCATCACCGGCCCCGGCGTGTGCGCCGGCATGGGCACGGCCAACTCGATGCACATCGCCTGCGAGGCGCTGGGGATGACGCTGCCCGGCGCGGCGCCGGTGCTCGCCAACAGCCCGGCGATGTTCGACCTCGCCCGCCGGTCGGGACGGCGGATCGTCGAGATGGTGTGGGAGGACCTGAAGCCGCGCGACGTGATGACGCCTGGCGCATTTCGCAATGCGGTCGCCTCGGTGCTCGCGGTGAGCGGATCGATCAACTGCGTCAAGCACCTGCAGGCCACCGCCGTCGAGGCCGGCCTCGACCTCGACGTCTTCGCGCTCTTCAACGAGATGGGCGGCCGCGTGCCGGTGCTGAGCGCGGTGGCGCCGAACGGCCCGCACACGATCGACGCCTTCGAAGCCGCCGGCGGCGCGCACGCCCTGCTCCACACGCTGCGCCCGCTGCTCGACCTCTCGGCGCGCACCGTCACCGGCGGCTCGCTCGGCGACGATCTGGCCGGCGCCACGGTCGGCAACCACGACGTCATCCGCCCGCTGGATCGTGCCTACTCCGCGGCCGCGTCGATCGTCGTGCTCACCGGATCGCTGGCGCCCGAGAGCGCCATCGCCCGCCCGGGCCTGCGGCCGCCAGGGCAGCCGTCGCGGCTCACCGGCCCCGCCCTCGTCTTCGACTCGGTGCCGGACGCCTTGGCGGCGTTGCAACGGGGCGAACTGCGCGCCGGCCAGGTGCTCGTGCTGCGCGGCTGCGGGCCGGTCGGCGGCCCCGCGATGGCCGGATCCGCCTCGCGCGTGGTGTTCGCGATCTACGCCCAGGGGCTCGAGAACGAGGTCGCCTTCGTCACCGACGGACAGCTCTCGGGGCTGTGCAACAAGGGGTTGACCGTCGCGGAAGTCTCACCCGAGGCAGGCGTCGGCGGTCCGCTCGCGTTGGTGCAGAACGGCGACGTGATCCACGTGGACGTGGAGGCCGCGCGGCTCGATCTGCAGGTGGCGGGCGATGTCCTCGCCGAGCGGCGGGCGCAACTCGGAACACCGCGCCTGGCGCCGGCGCACGGCTACCTGGCCGTGTACCGGCGCAGCGTCCAGCCGATGTCCACCGGCGCGGTGCTGATTGAGAGAAGCGGTACGTAGGGGCCGCCTTCAGGCGGCCCAGGGCCGGCTAAGGCCGGCCCCCACGTGCGTCAGAAGTCCTTGGCCGGCCCGGTGATGTGGTGCACGAAGCCGTTGTTCTCGTTGCAGATGTATTCCATCAACTCTTCGCCCGGCCGCACGCGCGCGGTGAACGTGATCTTGAACGGCCGGGTGTAGGCGCCGGGATCGTCCACCGTGGTCTCGATGACCAGCGTGCCGAGGTTGGTGCGCGTGTAGCGCTCGATCGTGTGCAACTGCTCGGTGTGCGGGTGGCCGATGAAGTCGAACCAGAACTTGTCGTTGAAGCCCACCGTGTCCACCACCATCGTGTTCCCTTCCCACCAGCCGATCGAATGGCCGTACCACGTGGGGTCGAGGTCGGCCGGATGCTTGCGGCCGTCCATGAAGATCTGCCGGTAGCTGTGGATGTTGCCTTCGAAGAGCAGGAAGGTGTGCGTGTCGGCCTGGACGATCCGCCACGGGTACGGATCGCGGCGCGGCACGCCGGTGGGCAGACAGTTGGCCTCCGGATCGTCCTTCGACATCCGCGCGTCCATGATCTTCTGCCATTCGGGACGAATGGGCAGCGTCTCCCCCTTCGCCAGACCCATGCGAATGTCGCCGACGGGGCCGCCGCCCTGCCAGACGCCCGACAGATCGACCTGACCGTTCGGCAGGCGCTTCACCGGACCCGTGGGGGCGGCTGGCCCCCGGTTCTGGCTGCCGGCGCCAGCCGGCGACGTCGGAGCGGGCGGGGTCTGCTGAGCCGAGACGATGACGAGGGCGCCAAGGGCGAACGCGAACGGGAGCGCAACCAGAGCGATGCGTTTCATCGTGCCCTCTCCTCAGTTCGCGGGCGGCGGGGCGTCGCCGCCGGACGAACCGGCGAAGACGCGGCGCCCGTCGGCCAGTTTCACCACGCGGGCGTTGGCCATCTTCGATCCGTCCTTGGCCATCGCCCCTTCCACGGTCACCTCGTCGCCAACGTTCAACGACGTGCGCGTCCAACCGTTGCGCCGCAGCACGTTCGGGCTTGCCAGTTCGAGGTTCCAGGTCGTGACCGCGCCCTTGTCGTCCTTCACGTCCACGTAGAAGCGCGCGTGCGGATTGGTCCACTCGACCTTCGACACCGTGCCTTTCAGCGTCACCGGCTTGTTGGCGTCGTACTCGGCCGCGAACGAGTGATGGGCCAGAGCTGCCGGCGTCCACGCCGCCGCCACCGCGATCAGCACCCACGCGAGCCTGGTTCTCATCACATCCTCCGTGCGTTGTTCGGGGGGCACCCCGTATTGCCGCGGATGGTACGCCTGCGTCGGATGGCTGTAAAGGGGCGCCCGCGCTGCTACAGTAACGGCCCGGCGAGAGCCGCAGGGAGGAACGAATGCAGGGACGAGGGCTGCCGGCTGCGGCCGGCCTGATGGTGGTGGGTGGTCTGTGGCTGGCGTCGTGCGCGGCCGCGCCGACGACGAAGAGCCTCGCAACCGACGCGGCCACCGCGATGGGCGGCATCGAGAAGCTCCGCGCCGTGCAGACGATCGTGATGCGCGACGGCACCGGCACCCGGCTGCGGCTCGGCCAGATGGCGCACGCCACCGATGCAGAGCAGCCGGCAGGCCTGGCCAAGGTGACCGAGACGAACGACCTCGCCAACCACCGTGCCGCGCTCGACTATGAGATCAAGCTCGGCGACTTCGCCCAGCATCGCCAGGAAGTGCTGACCAAGAAGGACGGCAAGTACGTGGGCCTCGAGAATGTCGCCGGGCGCCCGCTCGCCGTGATGTCGCCCTCTGGCCTCTTCAGCTGGGGCACGCAGAACCATCCCGGGTTCATGATGGCGTACAACGTCATCACCCTCGTACTCGCCGCCACCGAGACCGGTTCCACCGAGTCGCCCGAGACGCGCGACTTCGCGGGCTCGCCGCACGCCTTCGGCACCGCGAAGCTTGGTGATGACACGATCGGCCTCTACTTCAACACGCAGACGAAGCTGCTCGACGGTTTCGCGAGCACCGACATCGACACGATGCTGGGCGACCAGCCCGCCGTCTATACGTTTGCCGACTACCGCGACGTGGCCGGCCTGAAGCTGCCGCACAAGATCACGATCGTCAAGGGCGGCAAGCCGTATTCAGAGGTGCAGTTCGCGTCGGCGTCGGTGAACGATCCGGCCGCCGTGGCGGTGTTTGCGATTCCCGAAGCGGCCGACGCCGAAGTGGACAAGGCGATTGCCGCGGGCGACTACTCGCCCGTCAGCATCACCAGGATCTCGAACGGCGTCTTCTTCGCGCGCGCCTATTCGCACAACAGCCTGGTGGTCGAGTTCCCGTCGTACCTGGCGGTGGTGGAAGCGGCCTATACCGACGCGCAGAGCGCCACGCTGGCGCGCCTGCTCAAGGAGCAGTTCCCCACCAAGCCGATCCGCTACGCCGCGGTGACCCACTTCCACTACGACCACACCGGCGGGGTGCGGGGGCTGGCCGGGGTGGGCGCCACGATCCTGTCGGCCAAGGAACACGAACCGATGATGCGGCCGCTCATGGAGTCGCCCCACGTCACCGTGCCCGACGCGCTGGAGCGGGCCAAGAAGGCCGGCACGGCGGGCTCGATCGAGTTCTTCGAGGGCAAGCGTGTGATCAGCGACGGCGGCCAGTCGCTGGAGCTGTACGCCGTCAACGGTATTCCCCACGTCGAGCCGATGGTGCTGGCGTTCGTGCCCAAGGGCGGCGTGCTCTTCCAGAGCGACCTGTTCTTCCCGGGGACGGGCGCACCGGCGGGTCCGGATGCGGTGGCGCTGCTGCAGGCGATCAAGGGGCTGAAGCTGAAGGTGACCACTCACGCCGGCGGTCACGGCGGCGTAGGGCCGGCGGCGGAATTGGAGAAGGCGGTAGCGGCCGCCCAGAAGGGCACGCCCCGCTAAGAACGCGGGCCGTGCCGACAGTATCTGGCAAACCGGCTTAACGCCGGTTCGCGATCTGGCGCCCGGGTACTACGGGCGTCCGGGAATGGACTGCTCGAAGTTCTGCAGCCGCTCGTTGATCTCCTCCCAGCGCGCCTGGTCTTCCTGCAGCTCCTTGGTCAGTCCGGCCTCGCGCCGCTTGAGCGCCTGCTGGCGGCGCTCCGCCT
>DATMDI010000324.1:0-6394 GCA_035557875.1 Vicinamibacterales bacterium | reverse complement strand
AACTGGCCGCCGATCGCCTTCAGCCCGAAGACGCGGCTGATCTACATCCCGGCCAACAACAACATTTGCGGCACGCTCACCGGCGTGCCGGTGCGCTACGAAAAACGGCGTTCCTTCTCGGGCTCGATGTCGGGCCAGCCGTTCGCGGCGCCCGGCGGCGGCCACGTCGGCGGCGAGGTGCAGGCCTGGAACGTGGACACGGGCAAGCGGGTCTGGGTGCACGAGTATCAGAAGACGCCGAACTGGGGCTCGATGCTCGCGACCGGCGGCGGCCTGGTGTTCACCGGCGGCACCAACGACCGCAAGATCCACGCCTTCGACGCCGCGTCGGGAAAGCTGCTCTGGGAGGCGCAAACCGGCTCGGGCATCGTGGCACCGCCCACGACTTTCTCGGTGGGCGGCCGGCAGTACCTGGCCGTGCACGCCGGCTGGGGCGGCGATCCCCGCGGCATGCAGAACACGCTGAACCGGATCTTCCCGGGAGAGTTTCCACCGGTGCCCGAGGGGGGATCGATAACCGTGTACGCTTTGGACCGGCCGTAATTTCGTACGTGGGGGCCGCCTTCAGGCGGCCCTGGGCCGGAGTTCTGCCGCTGGCGGGCCAGCTAAAGCCGGCCCCTACGAGCCGGCCCCCACGTCTGACCGCCACTCGCCTGGAGAAAAGACCGATGACACGTACTCGCATCGCCGCATTCAGCTTCGTTCTCGCGATCTCAGCCGCCGCAGCGTTCGCGCAGCAACCGGCGGCGCCCGCGGCGGGTGGACGCGCGGGCGGGCCGGGACGCGGGCGGCCGCCGCTCTTCTTCAAGGAGGAGTGGAAGCAGACCGAGAAAGGCGGCGAGCATCCGGTGACGCCGGCCGAGGCGCTTTCCAATCCCAACCTCGAGCTGAAGCTCTATGGGCCGGCCGCGAAGGAATTCCTGATGACGGGCAGCGCCGGCGACGAGAACAACCCGACGCACCTCTGGACGGGCATGTGCACGTCGCCGTGCGCGGCGACGCTGCGCGACAAGGCCAACATGGTGGACCTGTCGGGCCTCGCGCGCATCAAGTGGAACACCAAGATGTCCGGCTTTCACCAGGTGCGGCCGCTGATCAAGCTGGCCGACGGCACGTACCTCGTGGGCGACAAGGCCGACGGCTCCTCCACCGACTGGCTGTGGAGCGAGATCTCGTTCGCCGACGTGAAATGGCTGCGCGTGGACATCGCCACTGGCGTCACCAAGGGCAACTTCGTCGCCAGTCCGGACCTCACCAAGGTGGACGAAGTGGGCTACATCGACCTGCTGCCGGGCAGCGGCCACGGCCCCGGCGGCTGGTCCGACGTGGCGCAGATCGAGGTCTACGGCCGGCCCGTGCCGCGATAGCCGCTCACATGCCTGCGGGCCTCACGTTCAACGACGTGCGGAAGATCGGCGCCACGCTCGACGGCGTCGACGTCGGCACGGCGTACGACTCGCCCTGCCTGCGGGTGAACAAGAAGATGATCGCCTGCATCGCCATCAACAAGCAGGCCGAGCCCAACTCGCTCATGATCCGGATGCCGGTCGATCAGCGCGACGCGCTGATCGCCGAAGCGCCCGACGTGTACTACCTCAAACCGCACTACGAGAATTACCCGTGCGTGCTGGTGCGGCTCGCCAAGGTGCACCGCGACGCCTTGCGTGACCTGTTGCAGGGCGCCTGGCGCGAGGCGTCAGCGACGAAACGACGCCGGCCGGCACTCGCGCGGGCGAAGCGCACCAGCGCGCGCGGCGACTGAGGGTCCGCGCGGGCTCAGCTCAACCGGCCGCGAACCTCCCGAGCCCGAATCGCGCCGGCCGGTGTCTCAGTCTCCAGCACTCGCCGCAGCCATGCGCGCACGATTCCTCTCCGCGCCCAGCGCCGCCCTGCCGTCGAACCGGCCCATCGGCGCGGCAGCCGCCGCGGCCCTGCACGCCGCCGGCATCGGCGTTCTGCTCCTCGTCGCAGCTGGCCCAAGGCTGGTGGCGCCCGCCGGTTCCGAGAGCGCGAGCCCGCTGGTCGTGATGGTGCCGCGTCCGGAGTCGCAGCCCAAGGCCGTGCTCGTCGTCAGCGGCCCGCCGCTGGAAGCCGTGGCGGCGATGCCGCCGGCGGCCGTGTTCACGACGGCCGACGGGTTTACCTACGACACGTCCCGGATCCGGCAGCGGCGTGAGGTCTTGTTTCCGTTTCTGAGCGGCCGGCTCCCGTTCCTCGACGAGGTGCGCGACGCATCGTCAGCCGAACGGCAGCGCCTCCACAACCCGATCGGGACCGGTGGCCGCAGGCGCCGAACGGATCGGCCGCCGCTTCAGCTGACCGACGCCGCGCGCGAGGCGCTCGTCAACGGCTCGTGGTCTCGCCGGGATCGCTGGCGGAGCCTGACGTCGATTGCGGAGCTGACCGCCCGTCATGATCCCGACGACGGCGATCTGCCCGTCGTCGTGCGCGGACACGTGGAGCGCAACCTGCTGCAGCCCTACGTCGACTCGGCCGCGCCCGACCCGCGATTCTGGGTGATGCTCGGACTCGCCGCCGACCACATCGACGTGATCGAGTTCGTCGGGCGCTACGCCCAGCAGCACCCGTCGAGCCGGACCACGACCGAGCTGCTCTTTCTGCTCGACGAGCTGGCCGAGGCCAACCGCGGCGCGTTCGACCTGCTGCTGCGGACCGACGTCGCCAGTCTCACGGGCACGGCGGCGTCGAGCCCGGAGGACGTGCAGCTCGCCCTCCAGCTGCAACGCGGCTACGCGCAGTGGACGCGCGAGCATGGCCTCGATGACGGGAAATCACTCGACGCCCACTACGACGGCGTGCGGCTGTCGATTCTGTCGGCCATCGTCGAGACCAGCCCGCGCGGCTACGGAGCCGCCGACGCGCGGTTCCTCGCCGGGCGATTGCTCTGGGACCGCTCGGACATCCCCGGCGCCGTGGAATTGTGGCGAGGCATCGGGCCCGACGAGCGCGCGACCTACGCCACCGTGCGCGCCGAGATCGGCCGCGCGCTCCACCCGGACGGCGGCGTGGACGTGATCGCGATTGTGCGCGCGCTCGGCGCCGAACGCGGCCGCTGGCTCCGCGAATCGGCGGCGCGCCTCGCCCGCTTCGGTTACACCCCTGGAACCTTCTAGTTCGACGGCGCGTGCGGCGTCTGCAGCCACACGCGCGACGCGGCTTCGTCCTTGAGCGGCGTCACCCGGTCCGGATCGAAGCGCACCATCAGGTAGGTGATGTGATCGTCGATCTTCGTGAACCAGTGGCCGGTGCCCGCCGGAATCACCATGACGTCGCCGGGCTTGAGCTGATGCGTCACGCCGTTGCGGATCGACGACGCGCCATTGCCCGGTCCGTTGAACAAACGCACGGTTTCGAGCGTGGCTGGCCGTCGCGTCTTGCCCACCAGATCGGGGCCGGTCACGAACGTCGCCGTGCCCTCGATGATGTGGTAGACCTCGCTCACGAGGTCGTGCTCGGCCACTGAGTTCGGTCCCGGCTTGTCGAGTTTGCCGCGGTAGACCACGCCGACGCCGACGTGCGCCTTGCCGATCTCGACGTCGCGGATCTGCTGGTCCACCAGGCGCTCTTTCATGGCCTTGGCGACGTACTCCTGAATCTCGCGGTTGTCGAGGTAGTAGGCCGGGCACATCGTGCACTGCGGCTCCGGTCCGCTGTCCTGCGCCACCAGCGCCGCCGCCAGACACGCCATCACCGCCGCCCCGCCGAGTGCGCCCATCAACGCCGACTTCACCACGGTCATTGGAGTGTCCTTTCAGGGCAACGCCCTTCCTACCCGCCCACCTGCCTGCCTGCGTACCTTGTCGAGCCGGATTCTAAAGCATCATTAGGCCAATGCCGCTCTGGTTCGAACAGCTGCCGTGGCTCGCGCCGCTCCTGCGCGCAGTAGCCACCGTCGCCGGCGCGTACATTCTTGGCCGGCTCTTCAACCGCCTCATCGCCGGACATCTCGCGCGTCTGGCCAGCGGGGCACGCGGGCCCTGGGACGAAATCATCGTCAGCGAGCTCCGCAAGTACGTGCCGTTGTGGAGCGTGCTGATCGGGCTGCGAATCTCCCTGGCCTACTGGCCGATTCCGGAGCGTTGGCTCCATCTCGCGGCCAGCGCGATTTCCGTGGTCGGTTTCGCTTCGGTCACGTTCGCGGTAGCGGGGATCGCGACACACCTGGTCGGCGCCTACGGCCCCAGGGCGGTGCCGGGCGTGCCGATCTCGGCTCTCACGCGCAACATCGTCCGGATCATCGTCGTCGCCGGCGGCCTCCTGGTCGTCCTGAACGAGCTCGGCATCGAGATCCGGCCCATGCTGGCCGCGCTCGGCGTCGGCGGCCTGGCGGTCGCGCTGGCGTTGCAGGAGCCGCTCGCCAACCTGTTCGCGGGGCTGTTCGTGTCGCTCGCCGGACAGGTACGCATCGGCGATCACGTCAAGCTCGACTCGGGCGTCGAGGGCAGGATCGTCGACTTCAACTGGCGGTCCACCTGGCTCGAGGTGCCGGGCGGCAGCGTAGCGGTGGTGCCGAACTCGAAGCTGTCGCAGTCGATCGTCACCAACTTCAACCTGCCGACCCCCGAACTGGCGATTCCGGTGGACTTCACGGTGCGCTACGAGGAGGACCCCGTGAAGGCCGAGCGCGTGGCGCTCGACGTGGCCACCGCGGTGATGCGCGACACGCCGGGCACGGCGAAGAAGTACGAACCGGTGATGCGCTTTCACACCTTCACCGACCTCGGCTTGCGGGGCACGGTGACGCTACGGGCCGCCACCTGGAGCGACCAGGGGCTGATTCGCCACCGTCTGGTCACGGCGCTGCACGACCGATTCCGATCCGAGGGGATCGAGTTCGTTTCGACGGCGCCGCCGAAAGCGAATACGGCGTCGCCGAAGCCCTCCGTCTAACGCGCGGGCGCGGCGCCCGGCGGACGCGAACCTCGCGACACTTCCTGCTGGCTTGCCGCCAGCACGTGCGTCCGCGTCTTGAACCGCCAGCCCTGCGGAGTGCGCACGTAGACGTCGTCGTAGCGCCCCTGGGCTTCCACCTTGCCCGGTTCACCGTCGAGGCCGACGGCGATGAGGTAGACCTTGCCGGTGGCCCCGCCAGGCGCCGGCTCGATCACGTGGTTCACGAGCATGTGCACGATGCCCGCCCATGGCACGCTCTTGCAGTCCGGCATGCCGCCGCGCGCCGCTTCTGCCAGCCGCTCGCGCCCCTCGAAGCGGTTGAGGATCTTGCCGGCGCGCGAGGTGTAGAACGCGCCGTCCGGCGTGTAGAGATCGGCGTAGTCGTAGCCGCGATTCGTGCACTCGTCGATGGCGTAGGCGTATTTCGACACCAGCTGCTGGATCGCGATGTAGTCCTGCGGCGTCAGCGGATCTGCCGTTTGTGCCTGGACCTGCATGCCACCCCACGCGGCCGTCACCACGGCGACGAGGAGCGCGTGCCTCACCCACCGCCCGCACCGCGCGCTCATCGCCTCAGCTCCGCCATCAGCGCGTCGAGCTGCTGATACTGCAGGCAGCCGCCGGTCGGAGGGCTCGGCGGGCATCCAGTCGAACGCCAGCCGTAGTCGTCTTCCAGCACTTTCGCGACCTCCGCCTTGCTGCGTCCGCCCTTCACCATGCCGCCGATACGGATGACCATCGCCGCCACGTCGTCCCGGAACTTCGCGAGGTCGGCTTTGGTGGCCAGAGCCCCGTGGCCCGGAATGATGGTGTCGAAGTCGAGCCGCAGGATGCCATCGATCGTCTTCGTCCACTCCGTCAGGCTGCCGCCCTGGTTGTAGTCCGCGTAGATCGGCAGGGCCAGCGGCCGCGGCGGCGCCCCAGCACGGCCCGCCCCCGCCCGGAAATTCAGGAACAGGTCGCCGGTATGAATGGTGCGGAGCTCCGGGAAGAAGATCACCGCGTCGCCGCTCGTGTGCCCGCGGCCGAAGTAGTGCGCCTGGACGACCTTCTCACCCAGGTTCACGTCGAGCTCGTCGGTGAAGGTGATGCGCGGCAGCCCGATCGGCGTGCCCGGCGTGTCCTCGTAATACGGGCGCTTGATGTCCTTGAGGTTCGCGCGGACGTTCTTGTGGGCGATCACCTCGGCCAGCGGCAGCATCTTGAAATCGCCGCCCGCGTGATCGTCGTGCTGGTGCGTGTTGATGACGTACTTGAGCGGCTTGTCGGTGACCGTTTTGATCTGTTCGAGGATGCCCGCGTGGTTGCGGTCGAACATGTTGTCCACGAGGATCACGCCCTCGGACGTCGTGTAGAGCGCCACGTTGCCGCCCTCGCCCGAGATCATGTAGAGGTCGCCCTTCACCCGTTCGGTCTTGAGCGGGGCGGGCGGCTTCGGCGTCGGCGTCTGCGTCAGGACCCAGGCGGTCTGCGCCACGAA
>DATMDI010000323.1:0-3978 GCA_035557875.1 Vicinamibacterales bacterium | reverse complement strand
AGGTGAGACAGGTGGGAGAGGCAGGCACCTCCGTACGTGGAGGCGGGTCTTCAGACCCGCCCGGGGTGTTCTTACTCACCCGTCCCACCCGTCCTACCCGTCCTACCTGTCCTACCTACTGCATCATCAGCACCGACTTCGTCTCGGTATAGAGGTCGATCATCGCGCGGCCCATCTCGCGGCCGATGCCCGACTGCTTGTAGCCGCCGAACGGCAGCGCGTTGTCGAGCAGGCCGTGGCAGTTCACCCACACCGTGCCGGCCTTGATGCGCGGAATCAGCCGGTGCACGCGCTTCAAGTCGTTCGACCAGATGCTGGCGGCGAGGCCGTAGGCGGTGCCGTTGGCGAGCGCGGCGATCTCGTCGACGTCGTCGAAGGGCGACGCCACCAGCACCGGGCCGAAAATCTCCTCCTGCGCCACGCGGGCCGAGGCAGCGGCGCCGGTGAGGATCGTGGGCTGGTGGAACCAGCCGCGCGTGCCGTGACGCGAACCGCCGGCCACCAGCGTCGCCCCTTCTTCGAGCCCGGTGCGCACGTAGCCGGCGACGCGATCCAGTTGCCGCTCCGACACCAGCGGCCCGAGCTGCGTACCCTTCTCCAGTCCAGGCCCGATCCGCATCTTGCCGGCAATCGTGCTGACGCCGTCGAGCACCGCGTCGTACACCTTGCGCTGCACGTAGAGCCGCGACCCGGCGACGCATACCTGGCCCGAGTTGAAGAAGATGGCGTTGGCGGCCCCGCTCGCAGCCACGGCGGGATCGACGTCGTCGAGGACGATCACCGGCGACTTGCCGCCGAGTTCGAGCGAGAGGCGGGTCATGTTCTCGAGCGCGGCCTGACCGATGCGCTTGCCGACCGCTGTAGACCCGGTGAAGGCCACCTTGTCGATGCCCGGATGCGCGGCGAGCGCGGCGCCCGCGCTCGGACCCTCGCCGGTCACGACGTTCACCGCACCCGCCGGGAACCCGGCCTCGAGCGCGAGCTCGGCGAGGCGCAGCGCGGTGAGTGGCGTGTCTTCGGCGGGCTTGAGCACGATTGCGCACCCGGCCGCGAGCGCCGGTGCCACTTTCCACACCGCCATCAGCAGCGGAAAGTTCCAGGGAATGATCGCGCCCACGACACCGACCGGCTCGCGGCGGGTGTAGGCGAAGAACTCGTTCTTGCGGAAGCCGGGCAGCGACGGCTCGACCGTCGTGCCCTCGATCTTCGTCGCCCAGCCGGCGCAGTAGCGCACGAAGTCCACGGCCGACGGCACGTCCACGCGCTGCGAGATGACGAGCGGTTTGCCGTTGTCGATGGTCTCGATCTCGGCGATCTCCGCCGCGTGCGTCTCGATAAGGTCGGCCAGCTTCAGCAGCCAGCGTTCGCGATCGACGGGGCGCGCCCCACCCCATTCGCGCCCCTCGAACGCGGTGCGTGCCGCTTTCACGGCGCGGTCCACGTCCTCGGCGCCGGCCGCGGGAACGGTGGTCACCACCTCTGCCGTGGCGGGGTCGCGGACCTCGAGACGCCGGCCGGAGGCCGCGTCGCACCAGTCGGCGCCGATCAACATCCGTCGTGGCCCCGCGAAAAAGCCCGCGGCAGCACCGGGTCCGGCTGGAGCCTGGGGCGCGCTCACGCGATTGTCCCGGGAATCGAGGCGATCAAAGGGGCATCCATCCGCTGAGTGTACTGCGACGTGTATTGGACCGCGGCGATCCGCCGCGCCCTGAACGCGCTAGGATACGCGCTGGGCGGGTGCCGTTTCGCAGCCGCATCAGTGGAGGAACATCATGGGCCTCCGTCGTTCGACTCTTGCCGCTGTCGCGCTCCTCGCGGTCGCGTGGACGGCCGTTCCGGCGGGTCAAAGCGCCCGCGCCTCGAAGGCACCCGATCAACTGATCGGGGTGTGGCAGCTCAACGCGCCGAAGTCGCGCTACTTCCCCGGTCCGCCACCCACGAGCGAGACCCGGACCTACTCGCGCGCGGGCGACAGCGTCGTCGGCGTGATCCGCAGGACGTTCAAGGACGGCCGCAGCGATCGGATCGAGTACACGGCCGACTTCGACCGCGAGTATCCGGTGATGGGCACCGAAGACTACGACCACGTGGTGCTGAAGCGCATCGACGAGAACACATCCGAGGCCGTGCTGTCGCACGCCGGACGCGTCTACGGCATCGCGCGCCGGGTCATCGCCGCCGACGGACGCAGCATGACGATCACCTTCCGGCGCGAGAACCAGTCCGGGCCGTCGGTCTACAACGTCGCGGTCTACGACCGCGTCGACGTGGCTCCGGGCGCGCCGCAGTGATCGCCGCCGGCACGCGGGCGCGCCGCCGATGATCGGCGCGCGGATGCCGGCGGCCCTCGCCATCGTGGCGGCCGCCTCACTGTCACTGTCGGCGCAGTGGCTGCGCTACCCCACGCCGGGCACGCCGCGGCTCGCCGACGGCAAGCCGAACCTCCTGGCGCCGGCGCCACGGGGCAGCGACGGGCGCCCGGATCTTACCGGCGTCTGGGAGGTCGTGGGCGACCTCGTCATGCCGACCGACGGGCGCATCCGATCCAAGTACGTCTACAACATCGGCGTCGATCAACCCGGCGGCACCGCGCCGTTCCTGCCTGGGGCGCGCGACGTGTGGAACGCCCGGCAGAAGGTGCTCGGGGTCGGCGCACCCAGCGAGAAGTGCCTGCCGCACGGCATCCCCGACGCAATGCTGACGCGGACGCTGCCGTTCAAGCTGGTGCAGACGCCCGGCGTCACCATCATCCTGTTCGAGGAGTTCAACAACTGGCGCCAGGTGTTCACCGACGGCCGGCCGTTGCCGGTGGAGCCCGAGCCCGCCTGGCTCGGCTACTCGGTGGGCCGCTGGGAGAAAGACGAGTTCGTCATCGACAGCGCCGGCTTCAACGACAAGTCGTGGCTCGACGCCGGCGGCACGCCGCACACCGAGGCGCTGCGCACCACCGAGCGCTTCCGCCGCACCGACTTCGGCCACATGGACGTCGAGTTCTCGTTCGACGACCCGAAGACGTTCACGCGCAAGTGGTCCACCACGGTGAAGTTCATCCTGCTCGCCGACACCGACCTGATGGAGAACCAGTGCGAGAACAACAAGTGGAAGCCGGAGGGCCGGTAGGGCGGGTGGGCCGGGTAGGTGAGTACGTGGCCGCGGGCCTTTAGACCCGCCTCAGGAGCTTTCGATGTGGACACTCGACTCGCGCTGGTTCGACGTGGCGGCGTTCTCGACGCTGTGCGTCATGCTGACGGTGCTGTTCGGCCGCTTCGAGCAGTACAAGCCGGCATGGCGCCGGCTGTCCAAGCTCGCCGTGATGCTGGCGCTGCTCCTCGCTCTGATTGAAACTGCCGGCCGGGCATGGGCCTACGCGGCACTCGGCATCCTGCTGATGGCCGGGGCGGCCTTTCACTTTGCTGTGCTCGCGAAACTCGGGATCAACGGATGGACCGGCGAGCCTCGCCATAAGTTCGAGGCGCTGCTTCGCGAAATCGAGGTGCACGGAGAGAGACGAACCCTCCTGAGGCTGGCGCGCGATCTGTTCAGCGCGCGCCGCGCTGCTTGAGATACGCGGCGATCTCCGTCTTCTTGCCGAACTCCGCCCACTCGAACGGCGTGCCGTCGTACACGGTGTCTTTCACCCCGAGCGGCGCGCCTGCCTCGACCAGCGCGCGCACGGCTTCGAGCGACCCCGATCCGACGGCGTGATGCAACGCGGTCGCGTGAGGGTAGAGATCGGGGCTCGGCGCCGCGAGGTCCACGCCGAACCCGATCGCGGCCGACAGCGCCGCGGCGTTGCCGCGGAGCGCGGACATCGTCAGCGCGAACTGCTTCTGCCCGCGCGTCGCACCAGGCGCCAGCGCCGCCGCCCGATCGAAATACCCGAGGCAGAGTGCGGACGAGAGGGTCAGCGGCGCTCCCCTCGCCACGAGGTGCGCGGCCGCGTCGAGGTTGCCGTTGACGAGCGCGTTGTCGGGCTCG
>DATMDI010000322.1:0-3690 GCA_035557875.1 Vicinamibacterales bacterium | reverse complement strand
GCCGACATCATCGTCGAGTCCTGCGACCTGATCTGCGAGGGGATGACCGCGCTCGATCACGACAGCAAGGCGGTGCTCGAGTACGCGGCGCGCGTCAACCAACTCGAGCACGAGGCCGACCGCGTGCACCAGGATTCGATCGTCGAGCTCTTCGACCAGGAGAAGGACCCGATCGCGGTGATCAAGTGGAAGGAGATCTTCGACTTCCTCGAGGCCGCTACCGACCGCTGCGAGGACGTCGGCAACCTCCTCGAAGGCGTCGTCGTCAAACACGGCTGACCGCATGGACCACAACCTGCTGGCGATCCTGCTCCTGATCGCCGTCGCGCTGGTTTTCGACTACATCAACGGCTTTCACGACGCGGCGAACTCGATCGCCACCGTCGTCTCCACGCGCGTGCTGACGCCGGCAAAAGCCGTGATCTGGGCCGCGTTCTTCAATTTCATCGCCGCGCTCGCGTTCGGGACGGCGGTCGCCCAGACGGTGGGCGCAGGCATGGTGGACCTGCGCGTCGTCACGTTCACGGTCATCTTCGCCGGCCTGACCGGCGCGATCATCTGGGACCTGATCACCTGGTATTGGGGGCTGCCAACCAGCTCGTCGCATGCGCTCTTCGGCGGCTATGCGGGCGCGGCGGTCGCCAAGGCCGGATTCTCGGCCGTCATCGTCTCGGGGTGGACCAAGACGCTCATCTTCATCGTCGTCGCGCCGATCATCGGCATGAGCGTAGGCTGGCTCCTGATGGTCGCGAGCCTGTGGGTGTTTCGCAGCGCCAGCCCCCGCCGCGTCGACGGCTTCTTCCGCCGCATGCAGCTGGTGTCGGCCGCGTGCTTCAGCCTGATGCACGGCGCCAACGACGCCCAGAAGACGATGGGGATCATCTCCGGCGCGCTGGTCACCGGAGGTTACTTGAAACTCGTGGACGGGCACATGCCCATCCCGTGGTGGGTGATCCTCCTCGCCTATACGGCGATCGGTCTCGGCACGCTGTCGGGCGGCTGGCGCATCATCAAGACGATGGGCACCAAGATCACCAAACTCCAGCCGATCGGCGGCTTCTCGGCCGAGACGGGCGCGGCGCTGGCCATCTACATCGCGACGCTGCTCGGCGTCGGCATCAGCACCACCCACACCATCACCGGCGCCATCGTCGGCGTCGGCTCCACCCGTCGCCTGTCTGCGGTCCGCTGGGGTATCGCCGGCCAGATCGTGTGGGCCTGGCTGCTGACGATTCCCGCGTCCGCGGTGATTGGGGCGTTGACCTACGGCCTGGTCAGCGCGCTCTTCGGCGCAACATAGCCGTCACAGTCCTGCCCGCCGCCTGCACACCCCCGTCGCAGGGGGGAACGGGTAGCATTAGAGGACGTGCACGTTCTTGTTGCCGAAGACGATCGCGACATCGGCGAACTGATCACCCGGTACATCCAGAAGAACGGCTGGACCGCGCATCTCACGCCGTCGGGCATCGATGCTCTCGCCTACGCGCGGCAGCAGACGGTGGATCTGGCGATCCTCGACCTGATGCTGCCCGGCATGACCGGTCTCGAAATCTGCCGCGCGCTGCGTGCGGACGCACGCACGGCCGCCATTCCCATCATCATGGTGACGGCCAAGGCCGAGGAGAGCGACCGCATCGTCGGCCTCGAGCTCGGCGCCGACGACTACGTGTCGAAGCCGTTCAGCCCCAACGAGCTCATCGCCCGTGCGCGGGCGCTGTTGCGCCGCGCCCGGCGCACCGAGCCCGAGGGCACCCTGCTCCGCTACCGCTCGCTGATCATGGACGTCGCCACGCATGTGGTGTCGAGCGACGGGCGCGAGGTGAGGCTCACGGCCAAGGAGTTCATGCTGTTGCAGTACATGCTGCAGCGGCAGGGGCGCGTGCTGTCGCGCGACCTGCTCCTGAGCGACGTCTGGGGCTACCAGTACACGGGCGGCACCCGCACCGTGGACGTCCACGTCCGCCGCCTGCGCGAAAAGCTCCCGGTGCTCGTGGACGCGCTGGTCACCGTCAAGCAGTTCGGCTACAAGCTGGCCGACGGCGCATAGAGAAGCCGCCCCGCTGTGGCGATGACACTCAGCGTCCGGAACAAGCTCTTCATCGGATCGATGGGCGCGGCGGCCCTCGCGGTACTGACGATGGCGGCGCTCGTCCCATGGCAGCTGCGCGTCCAGGAGCGCGATTCGATTCAGAGGCGGCTCGCCGACGAGTCCAAGCTCATCGCCGACCTCCTGACCACGGCAGGCAGCTTGGGCGAAGCCGACATGGACGGCGAGGCCGACCGGCTCGGCGCGCTGGTGTCGGGACGCGTCACGCTCATCGCCGGCGACGGTCGTGTGGTCGGCGACTCCGCCCAGGCGCCGTCCGAGCTCCCGGGGCTCGAAAACCACGCCTCGCGCCCGGAAGTGCTGGCCGCCGGCGACGGTAAGGTGGGGACGAGTCAGCGCTTCAGCACCACGCTCGACACCGACATGGTCTACGTGGCCATGCGCACCAATCACCCGATCGTGAAGTTCGTGCGCCTGGCGCTGCCGCTTTCGGACATCAACGCGCAGCTCGAGACGATTGGCACCGCCACGGCGCTCGCGCTCGCTGCCGCCCTCGTGGCCGCGCTGGTGTTGTCGTGGGTCTTCTCGGCGCCGCTCGCGCGGCGCGTTGAAGCGGTCGCGGCGGTGGCGCAACGCTATTCCGCCGGCGACTTCAGCCGGACAGCGCACGACTACGGCCAGGACGAGCTCGGCGCCGTGGCACGCGCGCTCGACGGCGCCGCGCAGGAGCTCGGACGCCGCATCGAGGATCTGTCTCGCGACCGGGCCCGGACCGAAGCGATCCTCGCGGGCATGGTCGAGGGCGTGCTGATCGTGGATCGCCAGGGCCGGGTACAGCTCGTCAACCGCGCCGCGCAGGACATGCTGCGCGTCACCGAACAGGCCGCCGGACGCCCCTACGTGGAAGTGATCCGCCACCCCGACATCGCGGCGCTGCTCGGCTCGGCGCTGCGGCGAGAGCCCGTGCCCAGCCGCGAGCTCACGCTCTCGCGCGACGCGTCACGGACCTTCGTCGCCCGCGCGGCCGCGGTGGCCTCGGGCAGCGACGGCGGCGCCGTGCTGGTCCTGCACGACATCACCGACCTGCGGAAAGCCGGCCAGATCCGCCAGGACTTCGTCGCCAACGTCTCGCACGAGCTCCGCACGCCGCTCACCGCGATCCGCGGCTACGTCGAGGCGCTCCTCGACGAGCCCAGGCTCGGCACCGAGGCGCGCGGCTTTCTCGACATCATCGGCCGCCACACCGCGCGCATGGAGCGGCTCGTGAAGGACCTGCTGCGGCTGGCGCGACTCGACGCGCGGCAGGAGCCGCTCGAGCGCACCCGGTGCAGCCTGCGCGACGCGTTCGACGCGGTGCTCGCCGACCTGGCGCCGCAGGTCGAGGCCCGGCACCACCGGGTGTCCATCGACATCCCCGCCGATGCGACCGACGCCGACGCCGACGGCGGCAAGCTCCACGACATTCTCCGTAATCTGGTCGAGAACGCCGTCCACTACTCGCCGCCGGAGTCCGACATCCGGCTCGCGTCAGAACGGCACGGCGGCGCGGTGCACGTGGTGGTGACCGATTCGGGACCTGGTATCCCGCCCAACGACATCACGCGGGTGTTCGAGCGCTTCTACCGCGTGGACAAGTCGCGGTC
>DATMDI010000321.1:0-9142 GCA_035557875.1 Vicinamibacterales bacterium | reverse complement strand
CTGCCGCGGGCGCTGCTCGCCGGCATCGGCGCCGCGTCGCTGGTCGGCATGCCGACCCAGAACCCGGTCGTCTTGCTGTGGTTTTTCGCCCTGGTCGCGTGGTGGGCCCGCGCGTCGACCGGCGCGATCGCCGAAGGCCGGATACCGGCGCACGGTGCACGCGCCGTGGCCGTGGTGCTGACGACCCTGGTGCTGCTTCATGCCGCCGATACCGCAATGATCGCGCGCGGCTGGCTCAGCGTGCCGGAGCGCGCCAAGCGTGCCCAGCGGGAGTACGTGGTTGGCGCCTACGCCCTCGAGCCGTTCGCCGGCTCGACCCTGTTCCGCTGGACCTCTGGCGAGGCCCGCTTCACCTGGACCGGACCGACCCGCTGGATGATGCTGCGGCTCTGGGTCCAGCACCCCGACGCCGTGTCCACGCCCGTGCGCGTCACCCTTTCCACGGCGTGTCAGACCCTGGTGGACGAGGAGTTCCGGTCGTCCGCGCCGGTAAGCGTCGGCATCGAGCTTCCCGAGGGCGCGAGCACGCTCGCGGCGACCTTGCGGTCGTCGCGCACCTGGCAGCCGGCACCCGAGGGCAAGGGCGACTCGCGGCAGTTGGGCGCTGCCGTCGTCGCGGAGTTCCTCCACACCCACGAGGCCGTGCGGACGCAGGAACGCTTCGTACAGGCCAAAATCTGCCCTTCGTAGGGCGGGGCTCGACCCCCGCCTCGTGCGCGCCTGAGCATCCCCAGCCAATGCTACAATTGGAGTTTCCGCCTACCCGCGGAGAGCCGTTCGTGCCGGCCCGGCGCAGTCGAGGGAACCAGGGCCTCCGAACAGCGGTCGGGCTGGCGGCAAGGAGCACATCGTGAAAGAAGGCATCCACCCCGCGTACAAGGACGTCGAGGTCCGGTGCGCGTGCGGCAACACGTTCAAGACGCGCTCGACCAAGCCCGAACTGCACCTCGAAATCTGTTCGGCGTGCCACCCGTTCTTCACCGGCCGCCAGAAGCTGATCGACACCGAGGGCCGCGTCGAGCGGTTCAGCAAGAAGTTCGGCGCCCAGACTTCAGAGCAGCGGAAGGTGGTCGAGAAGGCCGCCAAAGCCGCGAAGGCCGCCGCCGCAAAGAAAGCCAAGCCCACGTCCGCGACGACGTAAGTGGGGCCGCGGGTCTTTGGACCCGTCTCTTCGAGCTTGCGTAGGGGCCGGGTCCTCAGACCCGGCCTCGCTACGCTAACCCGGCGCCACTTCGACGACCATCTCGATCTCGACCGGAATGTCGAGCGGCAGCTCGTTCGCCCCCACCGCACTACGCGCGTGCCTGCCCGCTTCACCGAAGATCTCGACGAGCAGATCGGACGCGCCGTTGATGACCCACGGCTGTCGGGTGAAACCCGGCGCGCTGTTGACCCAGCCGACGACTTTCACGATGCGGGTGACCCGATCCAACGACCCGATCTCCGCCCGCAGCACGGCCAGCGACACGAGGATCGAGGCGCGCGCCACCTTGTAACCCTCGGCCTCCGTGAGTTGGGCCCCCACCTTGCCCGTGACCGTAGCCTTGCCGTCGACAATCGGTCCCTGTCCGGCGAGGTACACCAGGTTGCCAGTGCGAACGCTGGGCACGTAGGACGCGAGCGGCTTCGGCGCCGGCGGCAAGACGATGCCGAGCTCTTTGAGCCGCGCTTCGAATGAGCCCGCCCCTTGGGCTGCAACGTTCAACGAGGCCAGGCACGCCAACGCCACCGCCAGCATCGACGCGTGCCACGACGTCTTGCGTGTTCTCACGAGCTCCTCCTGACACCGGACGACACGCTCGCCGCTCAGCCGCGAGCAGCCCGAGTCGTAGCTCATGATGTCAGAAAGTTGCCGCGGTGCACCGCCGCCGGACGGCGCTGAACATTCTTGAACGCCGCAGTTACAAATGTGCGGCCACGCCGGGGCTGACGTCGGCCGGCGATCAGTCGGTGAACACGGTCAGTCTGCGCGACTGAATCAACCACTGGCCTCCGCGCTTGACGAGCCGGTCCTCGGATCGGCCCATCGCGGCCGCGGTCATCGCGCCGCTCTTGTCGCGCCGTACGGTCTGCCAGTACGACTGGTGCAACGCCTCGCCGGGTTTCGGGAACGTGATTCGCACGTTGCTGATCACGTGGTACAGATTCGCAGTCGGCAGTCCCTTCGCCTTGTTGTCGTCGCGCCGCTTCATCAGGCTCGTGACGATGTTGCGAATCTCATCGTGCCCTTTGCTGATGCTCCCGTTCGAATCGATGACGGCATCCGCGGTGAACACGGCCACGTAGCCCTCCGCATCGAGCGAATCCACCGCCCACACGTAACGGGCCATGACGTCCTCGACCGCGATCCGGTCTTCGTGGCTACCGAGGTTCTCCTGCGCAGTGACGAGCGCGGGTGCGACGAGTAACGCGGTCAGGACGGCGTGAAGGAGTCTCATGAGCGTCTGTCCCCCGGAGTGTCGCGACTGACGCACGGCGCGTCATGCGGACGGACGAGAGTATACGGGCTCCCGGCCCGAGCTGCTGGCCTAGAACAGCGGGGCCGACGTCGGCAGCAACGCGTCGGCGAGCTTGCGCTCGAGGCGGGCCACGCGGTGGTGCAGCGCATCGCGCCGTGAGGCGGTCAACGGCAGCTGCAGCGACTGCAACGCGAAGCCGCGCGCGCTGAGCGGATCCCGGCGGCGGTGCTCGTGGTGCACTGCGAGGGCCTCGGACGCTTCGCGCCGCAGTGCGGGGGGACAATCGGGCAGCGTGAGCAGACACGACCAGGCGGCAGCCGCGTCGTCGAAGAAACGCGCGCGGCGCGACAGTCGCGCCAAGGACGACAGCGCTTCGGCCCGCACCTGCGTGCCGTCGCCGCCCGCGGGCAGCGGCACAGCGGGCTCTCCCCCGTTGACGCTGCACGCCAGGCCGAAACAGCGCCTGGCCTCGTCGAGCCGCCCCGCGAGCTGATACAACCGGCCGAGACCCACGGCTTCGCGCGCGGTCCGCACGGCCGGCGGCCCCTCCTCCACGAGCTGCGCCGCCCGCGCGGTGAGCAGCGCCAGCGACAGCAGATCGAGCCGGTTGTGCTCGAGCACTCCTTCCAGCGGCCGGGCGTCACCGGTGCGGACGTAACGGAAGTAGCGGTTGGGAATCTCGAAGCCGGGCACGTCGCCTTCGCGCTCGAATCCGCAGAGCGTGCGTTCCAGCGTGCTCAGGCGGCAACCGCCGGCGTCGAACACCGTCGCGGGATCGTCGGCGGCAGCTTCTTCACCGAGGGCGCCGTGCCCGCGCCACAGCCGGCGTGCCGGGTGCAGCATGTCGACGTGCGGCAGGCCGGCGAACGGCGTCTCGAGCCGATGGAACAGGTAGCGTGTCTCGATCAGCGGCAGGTCGAAGGTCTTGCCGTTGTACGTCACGACCGTGCCGGCCGCCGCCGCGAGCTCCGCGATGGCCGCGAGCATGGACCGCTCGACCATCGGGTTCGACATCAGGTACTGGCGGACACGGAACGAGCCGCCGTCGAACCACGCGCAGCCGACCAGGAACGCGTAGGTGCCGGCGCCGCCGGCGAGTCCGGTGGTCTCGAGGTCGATGAACAGCAGACCGTCACGACATGGCGTGCGCGCCAGCAGGTCGAGCGCGGGCCAGGCGCCCACCGACGGCGGCAGCCCATCGGCGATCGTCACGTCGCCATGGCGGTGCCCCGGCGGATAGCGCCGCTCGACCACGACGAAGCGCTGCCCTGCCACTTCCTGCCACACGCCTCCCAGCACTTCGGCGGGATCTGCGGAGTTCTGGGAGGGCGCCTCCTCATCCCAGCCGCGCACATCCACGTCCGGGTCGCCCGGGTCTAAAGACCCGGGTCCACGTACGCCAGACCCGGGCCCACCTGCGCCGGGCCTCATGACGTCGCGGAGGCGGTCTTTGAGCGACGCCATCAGAAGGGAGGAAGCTCGGCCGGCGAATGGGCCGGCGGAGGATCGAGCACGGCGGTGATCTCCGGCGCCGGGGGGGCGAGCGCGGGCGACGACGCGGGCTGCGGCAGCGACACCCGGACCAGGCGATCCAGAATGCGCAGCGCCACGAGCTTGGCGAGCGGTCCGGTGTTGCCCACCGGCCCGACGCACGTCGGACAGCCGTGCTCGCACTCGCAGCCGGCGATCACCTCGCGCGTGCGGCGCAGCAGGTCGGCGTGCATGGCGAACAGCGGCTGGCTGAAGCCGATGCCGGCCGGATAATTGTCGTAGATGAAGATGCGCGGCTCGTCGGGCAGGCTGATCGGCGCCGAGCGCGGATCCACCTCGTCGCCCTGCTCGCCGCTCCCTATCGACACGCCGATGTCCTGGCGGTCGCACATCAGCAGGAGTTGCGCGACCTGGCGCATCGCGAACGAGAGTCCCACCACGCCGTCGCGGCGATCGTCGCGCGCGTAGGGCAGCGCCACCATCACCGCCTGCGGGATGGTCAGCCAGTAGGCGGTGGTGTGCATCTGCTGTTCTGGCAGGTCCAGCTCGCCGGAGCCGACGTTCTCGTTGGTGTAGAACTTGATTTTCTTGAAGCCGACGACCCGCGACGAGACGTGGACCTCGCCGTGTGTGCGGGTCACGACGGCCGGGTCTAAAGACACCGCCCCACGTACGGCGCCCGGGTCGGAAGGCCCGGCCTCGCAATCGGAGTCGAGTCCGCCGACCTCGAAGCTCTCGAGCGGTGTGACCTTCGTATAGGTGATGGCGTCGGTGTAGTAATCGCAGTCGATCTGCCGCACGAAGGCCTTGCGCCCCTCGAAGTCGAGCCGCTCCACCTGATAGAGCGCGCCCTCGAGCAGGTAGATGGCCTTCTCGTGGAGCGTGGACGGGCCGCTGTTGAAGCTGGTCTCGCCGATCACGTCGGCGCCATGCGTGGTGTCGACCACGACGAAGTTGTCCGACGAGATCGACCGCAGGCTGACGGCATCGGCCGGATACGACTCGTTGGTCCACTGCCAGGCGCCGTCGGCGGCCGAGCCGTCTCCTCCCGAGCTCGCGGCATCGTTGCGATGGACGAAGCCGTTCTCCTGCAGCACGCCGAGCACCTCCTGCACGTCGTGGCGGCCGAACGACTCGGCGGTAGTGAACGGCAGCTCGAAAGCCGCGCACTTCACGTGGTCGACAAAGATGTGCAGGTTGTCGGGGTTCACCAGCGCGTGCTCGGGCGAGGCGTCGAAGAAGTACGACGGATGCCGCACGATGAACTGATCGAGCGGCGCGCTGCTGGCCACCAGCACCGCCGCCGATCGTCCGCTGCGGCGCCCCGCGCGCCCGGCGCGCTGCCAGGTGGCGGCGATCGTCCCCGGATAGCCGGCCATCACCGACACGTCGAGGGCGCCGATGTCGATGCCGAGCTCGAGCGCGTTGGTGGACACCACCGCGCGCACGGTGCCCTCGCGCAATCCCTTCTCGATCTCCCGCCGCCGCTGCGGCAGGTAGCCGCCGCGATAGCCGCGGATCTCGTCGCGCGCTCCGGGTGAGTTCGCGAAGTCGTCCTTGAGATAGGTCGTCAGGATCTCGGTGGCGAGCCGGCTCTGCGCAAACACGATCAGCTGCAGCTTGCGCTTCAGGAACTCCGCCGCGATGCGTCGCGTTTCGGCCAGGTACGAGCGCCGGATTCCGAGCTGCTGGTTCACGACCGGCGGGTTGACGAACAGGAACACCTTCTCGCCGCGCGGCGCACCGGTCTCGGACACGAGCTCGAACGGCTGCTCGACGAGCGCCTCGGCCAGCTCGCGGGGGTTGGCGATGGTGGCCGACGAGCAGATGAACGTCGGATTCGATCCGTAGTGCCGGCACAAGCGCCGCAGCCGTCGCAGCACGTTGGTGAGATGGCTGCCGAACACCCCGCGATACGCATGCAGCTCGTCGATCACGACGAAGCGCAGGTTCTCGAACAGCTTCGCCCAGCGCGGATGGTGCGGCAGGATGCCCGAGTGGACCATGTCGGGATTGCTGAGCACCACGTGCGCGCGGCCGCGGATGGCGCGGCGCGCGTCCTGCGGCGTATCGCCGTCGTAGGTGAAGACGCCAAGCTCCAGCTCGCCGGGCCGGGACAGCCGGTTCGACAGCTCGTGCAGCTCGGCCAGCTGGTCCTGCGCCAGCGCCTTGGTCGGAAAGAGATACAGCGCCCGTGCCGACGGGTCGCGCAGGATGGTGCTGAGTACCGGCGCGTTGTAGCAGAGCGTCTTGCCGGAGGCTGTGGGCGTGGTCACCACGACGTGGCGGCCGGCCAGGGCGTGGCCGACGGCCGCGGCCTGGTGGGTGTAGAGCTGTTCGATGCCCCGGTCGCGGAGCACGTCGCGCAGCCGCTCGTCCACGGCGTCCGGAAACGGCGCCAGCACGGCGGGCGCCGCCGGCTGGCGGCGGACGGCTGTCACCCAGCCGTCAGGGTTGTCGGGGCTGTCGTGCCCGGCAGGCCCGCCAGTGAGGCGGTCCAGGACGGCATCGAGGGCCAGTGCGCGGGCCGGATCGCTGCGTCTCGCGGGCAACATGACTGGACGAATATAAAGCGAAATACGATCGGCCTCAATAGACTTTCGTGAATTGATCGTTACCCGCCGCCAGGATCGCCAGCTCCGCCAAAGCCCAGTTCACTTCGCGGTCTTTTCCGGTCTGCCGCAGCCGCACGTAGCGGGCGCGGCGCGGGGCAAAGCGCATCGTCGCCGGCGCCGTCAGCGGCTCCATCAGGCTTCCCTCGATGGTGGGTGCGACGACATCGCCATCCCACGCCGCCTCCCATGCCTGGCCGTCGAGCGAGGTTTCGATGACGAGGGCCCGGGGGAACCAGCGGTAAGACTCGCCCAGCATGTAGCGAACCGCAGTCACGCTGTCGGCGGCCGCGCCCAGATCGGCCTGGAACCACTCGGTCCCCCGCTGCGGCCCACACACCCATCGGGTGTCGAGCGTCCCGTCGATCGCAGACATCACGTCGACGGGACACGACGCGGTTACACCCGCGATGCGAACGGGCGCCGCCTTCGCGGGCACGCGCGCGGCTGGCGGCCGGCGCGGCAGGCGGTACTGCAGGATGCCGTTGCGATCGCCGATGCACACCGCGCCCGGCTGACGCTCGACCAGCGCGCGCAGGCGCGGCTGATCGGCGTGGACGATCACGAACAGATCGCCGCGCTCGCGAAACGGCTGAAACAGACCGTCCACTTCGAAGCGCGCTCCCTGCCGCAGCGCTTCGTAGAAGCGTGGCTCGTAGCCGCTGTAGCCGTTCACCGATCGCCAGCCGCCGGCCACGGCGAGGAACTGCGGCGCAAGGTCCTCCAAAGTCCCGGCCGGCAGCTGCAACACGGTTTGTCCGCGCAGCGCGGCGTGATCGGGGAATGCCGCTGGTGCGGGTGCGGCGGGAATGGTGGCCCAGCCGTCGGAGAGCAGGCCCAAGGCCAGGACCAGCGTGACGAGGACGGCCCCGCGCCGGCTGCGCCTCGCCAGCAATTCGCTGGCGGCGATGCCCGCGACGACCGCGAGGCACAACGTGGTCATCAGCCAGAACCGCGCGGGCGCCCGCAGGCCGTCCCCCCCGGGCAGCAGGAACAGCAGTTGGAACGGCCCGGACACGCGGCGCGGAGTGCCCATGAACGTCACCGTGGGGCCGAGCGCGAACAGCCACATCACCAATGCCCCCAACAGGTAGAACCCGGCGACCGACTGTCGCCTCGCGGCCGCGATCGCCGTGCGTGACAACAGGGTCAGCACCAACCCGGCGCCAACGAAGATGAGCAGCGGCTTATCGATTCCGGACGCCGAGGCGCGAACGAAACCGAGGTCGAGATGCCACGGCCCGACCAACGCCACGCTGACGGCGGCAACGCCACCAATGGCGCCGACGAGGGCCACGAGCGTGCGGACGAAGCGAAGGGCGCTCGCCGGCGCGTCTGCGGTGCGCGCGCGCCGCAACGAGACGATCGCCAGTGCGACCAGCACCAGCAGCGCCGCGCCTGGAAAGAGCGCCCCCTCGGGCCGGCACCCGACGTTGAGCCAGCCCCACAGCGCCGTCTCGGGCGACGCGCACAACAGGCCCGTGAGGTCGGCGCTGAACGTCTGCGCCTCTTCGGCCGAGCGCGCGAACCCGTGGCGCGCGTGCACCGCGACATAGGGGGCGAGGGCTGGCGCCAGCGGAACGGCGGCGAGCAGTGTCGCCACCGTGATGTCGCGCAGCGCCGGCCACCGGCGCGCGGCGACCACGAACCAGAGGACCCAGAGGCCGACGAGCGCGGAGAAGAAGTACAGGCTATAGAGGTTCGCCAGCGTCTGCAGCAGCCAGGCCACGCCGTACACGGCCAGCCACCACTTGCGCCCGGACTCCAGGTAGCCGTGAAGGCCCAGCAGCGCCAGCGGCGCCCAGAATGCGGCCAGCATCTGCAGGTGCGACATCTGTGCCGCGCGATAGGGAGAGAACGCGAATGCGAGCCCGGCAAGGAACGCCGCGGCCAGGCTCCCGGTGAGCCGGCGCACGAGGAGCAGCACCGCAACGCCGCACAGCGGATACGTGAGCAGCGTCACGATGTTCGCGGCGGCAAGCGGATCGCGCAGCAGCCATTCGATCGGGGTGGCCACCACGCTCAAGCCCAGGAGGTGCTCCGAGAACGCCAGCGCGTCGGCGGTGGGGTAGAAGATCGGAAACTGCCACCAGGCGTGCGTAAGCGGCACCACCCACGCGTTCCAGTGCAGCAGCGCGGCCGTGAGCAACGGATCGCCGGCGTCGTGCACGATCGTCGCCGACGGGTGCGCAAGGACGTGCCTGCCGAGCACCGCCGTCACGACGCAGTAGACGGCAAAGGCGGCCAGCACGGGCCAGCGGCGCACGAACTGCGTGACGCGTTCCAAGAGGTTGCGCATTGGCCGGGGTCGTTGCCGTATGGTACCGTGCAAGCGAACCTCGAGGGGTGTGTGGACTATACCGATCGACGCCTGACCCAGACCGCCGAGCAGTACGCCGCCGACGATCTGGAAACGATGCGCGAGGCCAAGCGCTACGCCGCGCATCTCTTCCAGTTCTTCGCGCCTCACGTGGGACGGCGCGTGCTCGAGGTAGGGTGCGGCATCGGCACCATGAGCCGGCGTCTCGCGGATGTGGCCGACGTCGTCGTCGGCATCGAGCCCAACGCCCACTGCGCCGG
>DATMDI010000320.1:0-2788 GCA_035557875.1 Vicinamibacterales bacterium | reverse complement strand
CTAGCGATCGACGTCGTCGTTGGGGTTGTCGCGGCCAGGAATCGGCCGTGCCCCGGCGTCCAGGTTCTGCTGGATGCTCTTCCGCTTCCGCACGATCCCCTTCTTCAGGTCCTCCGCGATCGCGCGATCCTCCTCGCGCTCGGCGCCGAGCGACGCACGCAGCATGTAGTTCCCCTCGTGACATTCGTAGGGAAGGAGCTCGTAGCCTGGGGGTGACGAGAGCGGGAGCGAGATCGTGAACGGCTTGGTGTAGGTCTTGGGGTCGTCCACGTGTACTTCGTAGCGGATCTCGTCCTTGTCGATTCGCGTGATGCGCTCGGTGAGCTTCAGGTCGGTGCTGTGGCGGAGTCCGTTGCCGTTGCCGCCGCCGATGCTGGTCTCGTTGGTGAAGTTGGTGGTTTCGATCACCAGCGTGTCGCCTTCCCATCGGCCGCGCGAATCGCCGAGCCACTGCCGGATGTTCGGCGTGAGGTGCGACCGGCCGTCGGTGTAGATCACGCGGGTGTCGTGCACCATCTCGTAGCTGAGGATCACCGTCCCCGGCGCCTGCACGATCCGGTTGCCGTTGCCGTAGACCACCGGCATGATCGAGCCGACGATGCCGCGGGTCATACAGCGGTCGTAGAGCGTGAAGTCCAGCGGCGAGTTGAACGGCCCCTCGCCAAAGCTGCCGCGGTCGCGCGGAGCCGCGCGCTTGAGCGCGTCGGGCGTGAACGCCGGGGTGCGGCCGTCTTCGGGCTCGATCACGAGCGAGGTCTGCCGGTACGAACGGGTCTTGTAGGCGCCGTCGTTCCGGAACGCACCCTCGGCGTTCTCTGCCGCCTTGCGCCGCGCCTCGTCGGCCTTCCGCGCTTCGGCAAACTCCTCGTCGCTGAGCATGGCTCGGTTGCCGAATTTCTCGGGGCGCTCACGCGGAATCCCCAGCGCCGCGTCGCTCGTCCACACCCCCTGCAGGTCGGGCTCGCCCCACTCGGTCCTGGGCTGCACGAACCCCTTGGCCGGCGTCATCAGCTGCGCCGAGACGCTCGTCGCGGTGCCGCCCTGCGCCGCCGCCCCGGGCGGCGCTACGGCCAGCACGACCGCCACTGCAACGGTTCCGAATGCCACGCCTGCTCTGCTCATGCGCGGCATTGTACGCGGTTCTTTTGTAGAACCTGCACGCGTTCGCCGTCCGGCTCAGCGAAACGGCCAGCGCCCGCTCACCGGCACGGGGTACGCGGCTTGCTCACGCCGGGGCATGACTGGAAAAGACGCGCTTCTCATCGCCGGCGGAGTCCTCGTGGGCGCCGCATTTGCGGCCGAGGCGCGCCGCGCGCGGCAGGGTGTCGACCTCAAGGGCCGCATCGCCCTCGTGACCGGCGGGTCCCGGGGACTGGGCCTGTTGATCGCCCGCGAGCTCGGCGAGCAGGGCGCCAAGGTCGTGCTGCTGGCGCGGGACCGTGCCGAGCTGGAACGAGCCGAGCGCCGGCTCCGCGCGGAAGGCATCGACGTGTCGATCGTGGTCTCCGACCTGCGCGACGCCGCCGCGGCCGAGCAGGCGATCGAGACCGTCGTGAGCCGCCACGGCGCGATCCACGTGCTCGTCAACAACGCCGGGATCATCACCGTCGGTCCGATCGAGCACTCGACCGTCGAGGACTTCGAGGAATCGATGGCGGTGCACTTCTGGGGACCGCTGCACACGATGCGCGCCGCCATCCCCCACATGCGCAACCAGGGCGGCGGCCGCATCGTCAACATTTCTTCGATTGCCGGCAAGGTCGGCGTGCCCCACCTGGCGGCCTACTACGCGGGCAAGTTCGCGTTGACTGGTCTCTCGACCGCCGTCACGCCCGAGCTGGCGAGAGACAACATCGTGGTCACGACGGTGTCCCCCGGGCTCATGCGCACCGGCTCGCCGTTCAACGCCTCGTTCAAGGGGCACCATCGCCAGGAATTCGCGTGGTTCGCCATCGCGGACTCGCTGCCGCTGCTCTCGGCGAATGGACGCCGTGCCGCGGCGCAGATCGTCGACGCCATGCGCCACGGCGACGCCGAGCTCGTGATCACATGGGCAGCGCGGCTCGCGGTGCTGGCGGGAGCGGCGATGCCGAACACCGTGGCGCTGGCGCTGCAGGCGGCCAACAGCCTGCTGCCAGGGCCGGCGGGACCCGAAGGAGACCGGGCGCGAAACGGCTGGCAGAGCGCAAAGGACTGGGCCCCCTCGTCGCTGGTCAGGCTCGCGGAAATGGCGGCGGCCGAGAACAACGAAGTGCCACACCAGACGCCCGCGCCGTCGCCGGCCCGCTGACGGGACCGGCGGCGGCGCGCATCAGACCGCCGGCCGGCGCGGCTCGTGCAGCACGTGCGTCTCGCCCAGCTTCGGCTCGGTGCCGGTGACCCAGCCTTTCACGGCCTCGAACAGCAGCACCGGCCGCGGCTTGTTGATCTCCAGGAAGACGGCCGCGTGGACGGCGACGCCGATCAGCACCATGCGCGGATCGTCGGGCGCGCCGTGACGCGGGTCGCCCTCGTCGGGAAACCACAGCTTCCAGTCAGGCGCGTAGAGCTCGTGGATCGTCGCGCGGTCCCTCGAGATCGTAGCCGTCCCCGATACCGACACCCACTCTCCGTTGCGGTCCGTGTAGTAGGCGAGGTTGAGGTGCGCGTCGCGCGCCAGGTCTTCGAGCTTCGGTGTGCCCTCGGTGGTCACGAACCAGAGGTCCGCGCCGTTGGCGCGCTTCTGCGTCGCCATCGGACGGGACTGCAGGTGGCCGTCGGCGCGACGCGTCGTCATCATCGCCGCCGC
>DATMDI010000319.1:0-4427 GCA_035557875.1 Vicinamibacterales bacterium | reverse complement strand
CCAGTCGGCCTGGTAGCGCGTCGGCTCGGCTCGCTTGACCGTGGCGTTGCCCTCGCCGACGGGTGCCCACGCCCGGAACCCGCCCTTGAGCACCAGCTCCGGCTTGACGCCGAAGAACGCCGGCTTCCAGAGCACCAGGTCGGCGAGCTTGCCCACCTCGACCGAGCCGATCTCGTGCGCGATGCCGTGGGTGATCGCCGGGTTGATCGTGTACTTCGCAATGTAGCGGCGGATGCGCAGGTTGTCGGACTCGCCACGCTCGCCCGCCAGCTGGCCGCGCTCGTCCCGCAGCTTGCTGGCCGTCTGCCAGGTGCGGGTCACGACCTCGCCGACGCGCCCCATCGCCTGGCTGTCGCTCGACATCATGCTGATCGCGCCGAGATCGTGCAGCACGTCTTCCGCGGCAATCGTCTCGCCGCGGATGCGGCTCTCGGCGAACGCCACGTCCTCGGGCATGTTCTTGTCGAGGTGATGGCAGACCATCAGCATGTCGAGGTGCTCGTCCAGCGTGTTGACGGTGAAAGGGCGTGTCGGGTTGGTCGAGCTGGGGAGCACGTTGGGCTCGGAGCACACCTTGATGATGTCGGGCGCGTGGCCGCCGCCGGCGCCCTCGGTGTGGTAGGTGTGAATCGTCCGCCCCTTGAACGCCGCGATCGAGTCGTCCACGTACCCCGATTCGTTCAGCGTGTCGGTGTGAATGGCCACCTGGACGTCGAACTTGTCGGCCTCGGTCAGGCAGCAGTCGATGGCGGCCGGTGTCGAGCCCCAGTCCTCGTGCAGCTTCAGTCCGATGGCGCCGGCGCGAATCTGCTCCTCGATGCCCTGCGGCAGCGACGTGTTGCCCTTGCCGAGGAATCCGAAGTTCATCGGCAGCGCGTCCACCGCGCGCAGCATCAGCTCGATGTGGTGCGACCCGGGCGTGCAGGTCGTGGCGTTGGTGCCGGTGGCCGGGCCGGTGCCGCCGCCGATGAACGTGGTGACGCCGCTCGCCAGCGCTTCATAGACCTGCTGCGGGCTGATGAAATGGATGTGCGAGTCGATGCCGCCGGCGGTGAGGATCAGCCCCTCCCCGGCGATGGCTTCGGTCGTGACACCGACCACCATGCCGGCGGTGACGCCGGCCATCACGTCGGGATTGCCGGCCTTGCCGATGCCGGCGATGCGGCCGCCCTTGATGCCGACATCGGCCTTACGGATACCGGACCAGTCGATGATCAGCGCGTTGGTGATGACGCAGTCGAGCGCGTCGGCGTCTCCGACGCCGGCGGCCTGCCCCATGCCGTCGCGCAGCACTTTGCCGCCGCCGAACTTGCACTCGTCCCCGTACACGGTGGCGTCGCTCTCGACCTCGGCGATGAGACTGGTGTCGCCCAGCCGCACGCGGTCGCCGGTCGTGGGGCCGTAGATGTCGGCGTAGTGGCGCCGGTCCATGCGGCGGCTCATGACGTCGGCAGCCCGGTCAGATCGCGGCCGGCCGAGACCGGGCCGCTGGCCCACGCATTGCCTCCCTGAATCACTCGCGCGCCGGCAATCGGCACCAGCGCCACGGTCTTGGTCTCGCCGGGCTCGAACCGCACCGCGGTACCGGCCGGGATGTCGAGCCGCAGCCCGTAGGCCGCGCGCCGGTCGAAGATCAGCGCGCGGTTGGTCTCGCTGAAGTGATAGTGGCTGCCCACCTGAATCGGACGATCGCCCTGGTTGGCGACTTCGATGTGAACTGCGGGACGGCCTTCGTTGAGGACCAGTTCGCCGGGTTGCACCTGACGCGCGCCCGGGGCGGTGCCGACGGCGATCGCAGCCTGCCCGGTGCCGCCGCGCTCGCGCGGGGGCGCGAGGAAGCTGCCGTACAACGCCAGCGACAGGTCGCCGGCCTCGGCCACGATCGGATGGTGCACGGTCACGAGCTTGGTGCCGTCCGGGAAGGTCCCCTCGACCTGCACTTCGTCGATCATCTCGGGCACGCCGTCGAGGACGTCGGTGCGGCCGAGAAAGCGCCGGCCGAGATCCATCAACTCGGCCACGGTCCGGCCGTCGCGGATGAACTCGAGCAACTGCGCGGCGATGAGCGCCACCGCCTCGACGTAGTTCAGCCGGAGGCCACGGGCGAGGCGCTTCTGCGCCAGCGCCCCGGCCTGGTGCAGCATCAGCTTGTCGATCTCACGCGGGGTCAAATGCATCGTGGCATCCTCGTCGGCCTCCCGGTCACGGTACGCCTCGCAACCGCCTCACCATTTTCTCGACCATGGATCATCGCCGAGACGGGCGGGCACGAACGCGAGCAGCCTCGCGATCGCGTCACCCACCTGCTCGACCGACTGGCCCGCCAGCCGCACGGCACACCCGCCGCCCCGCAGCGCCGCCGCCGACAGCAGGAGCGGCGCACGGCGTTCCAGCGGCCGCGCCATCGCGGCCCCGACGATCGCCTCGGCCTCGCCGGCCACGCCGCCGCCCGCGAGCACGACCAGCGCCAGCACGTCGAAGCGCCCGAGCCGCGCACCGAGGTCGCCGTGAGCCGCGCGCAGCAGCAACCGATCGTGCACCACCGGCGTGCCGGCGACGCGAACGTCGGTCGAGGCGTCGTACTCGTCGAACCGCCAGCGTTCGCCGGCGGCCCGGCGGCCCGACGTGACCCAGTCCACGAGCACCAATGCGCCGTCCGCAGCGACGGCGAACCGTTGCGACTGCTGGTAGCGCGACCCCGCATAGCAGACCACGGGGTCGGGGGCGAGCACCAGGAGCGCGCCGGCGCCGATACGCGCGTCCGTCACCGTCCGTGTGCCGCGACACGAGCGATAGACTTTCGTCGAGGCCTGCGTCGAGACGAACGCCGCGGCTCCCGCGCCGAGATCGACGTTCACAGTGACCTCGTCGCCATCGACGAGGCCGCCGCCGTAGCTCGACCCGTAGATCCACGCCGCGTGGCCGTGATTGCTCGGGGTCAACAGGCGGAGCGGGCTCGTGGCGTACGCGCGGGCCACGACGCTGCGGCCATCCGGACCGCGCACGACCTCGATCTCGCCGCGGCCGGCCGCGGGCGCGACCGCCACCGGGCGCAGCGCGGCGCGAGCCACGCCGTGCGCTTCGATTTCGAACGGCCGCGCCACGGTCACACGCTGAGGTGACTGCGGACCACGTCGTCGGTCAGCGCGTCGATTGCGCCCTGCGCGACGCAGCGCCCCTTCTCGAGAATGCGGAACTCGCTGGCGATGCGGCGGGCAAACGGCAGCTTCTGCTCGACCAGCAGCACGGTGACGCCGGCCTCGCGATTGAGGCGCAGGATGATGTCGCCGATTTCGTGGACGATGTTGGGTTGAATCCCTTCGGTCGGCTCGTCGAGCAGCAGCAGGCGCGGCCGCATCACCAGCGCGCGGCCGATCGCGAGCTGCTGCTGCTGCCCGCCCGAGAGGTCGCCGCCGCGCCGGCCGAGCATCTGTTTCAGCACCGGAAACAGCTCGAAGATGAGGTCGGGAACCTTCTTCAGCCGGCCTTTGCCGAGCCCGAGCCCCACCGCGAGATTCTCTCCCACTGTGAGCTGCGGAAAGATCTCGCGGCCCTGAGGCACATAGCCGATGCCGAGCCGCGCGCGCTCCTCGGCGGCCAGGGTCCGCAGGTTCCGGCCCTCGAACTCGATCTTGCCGGAAGTGGCCGGCAGCAGCCCCATGATGCACTTGAGCAGGGTCGTCTTCCCCATGCCGTTGCGCCCCATCAGGCACGTGCGGGAGCCGGCGGGGACCGCCAGATCCACGTCCCACAACGTGTGGCTGCCGCCGTACGACTGGTTCAGCGCGGATACGGCGAGCATCTACACTTAGGCTCCGAGGTAGACGTCTTTGACGCGTTGATCGCTCTGCACGTGGTCCATGCTTCCCTCGGCCAGCACCCGGCCTTCGTGCAGAACGACAACCCGGCGGGCGATCGAGCGGACGAACTCCATGTCGTGCTCGACCACGACCACCGAGTGCTTCCCGGCCAGCAACAGCAGCAGCTCGGCGGTCCGCTCGGTCTCCTGCGGCGTCATCCCCGCCACCGGCTCGTCCACGAGCAGCAGCTCCGGCTGCTGCATCAGCAGCATTCCGATCTCCAGCCACTGCTTCTCGCCGTGCGACAGGATACCCGCGCGCGAGCGGCGGTGGGCGCCGAGCCGGGTGACGTCGAGCGTGGCGTCGATCTTCTGCTGATCCTCCGACGTCAGCCGTGCGACGAGCGAGCGCCAGAACGACTTCGGCCCGGCGAGCGCCAGCTCCAGATTCTCGGAGACCGTGAGGTGCTCGAACACCGTCGGTTTCTGGAACTTCCGGCCGATGCCGGCCTGTGCGATCTCGGGCTCGGTGAGCCGCAGCAAGTCGACGTTGCGGCCGAACCAGACGGATCCCTCGTCCGGTCGCGTCTTGCCGGTAATGACGTCCATCATGGTGGTCTTGCCGGCG
>DATMDI010000318.1:0-4615 GCA_035557875.1 Vicinamibacterales bacterium | reverse complement strand
CGGGCGCAGTTTGAGCGCGCGCCGGCGTCGCCGCCGGAGCCTGGGCTCGCGCGGGCGCGGCTTGGGGCTCGGCTGCGCGCGGAACCACCAGGCCGACCGAGCCGGCCCACACCACCATCGCGAGGACGCACGCACCCTTCGTCTCGTATCGGATCACAGTCACGCCCCACAACGAGTAACCCAACGCTCGCAGCGACCGGCCGAGGTCCATAAATGTCCGCTTGAGTGGACTTTAGCCGAAATCCCCCCTCCCGTATCCCCCCTCGCGACAACTTGGTGCAAATTCGACAGGCGGTTTCGCCATGCTTTCATCTGCGCGTCGAATACTGAAGAACCTCTGCAGTTATCGGGCGGAAAACGGCGTCCGCGCGGTGATGCCCAGGCCTTCCGTCACAGTGACGATCTGCCCTCCGGCCACGGCGGGCATCACCTCTGTGACACCGGTCGGCCACCGAACCTCCAGACGGTCGACGCCGGCGGCGACCCCGAGTCCCAGGTGGACGCGGGTATCGCCCTGGCCGAGGTAGCTGGACCCCGCTTTCACCTCCCGCACCTGTACACGGACGCCAACCGTCGCCCGTACGCGCGCCCCGATCCCGTCGCGATTGCTCTGGCGCCCCACCAGACGGACGCTCAACGCGCCGCCGCGGTGACCGCCGTCGTTCCGCAGGAGGTCCGCCGTCTGGCCGTTGTTGGTGATGAGCAGGTCCAGGTCGCCGTCGTTGTCGATGTCGCCGGCCACGAGCCCTCGACTCACCTTCTCGAGCGCAAACCCCGTCCCCGCCGCGGCGCGAGCGTCGCGGAAAACACCCTTGCCATCATTGACGAGCAGCAGGTTGCGCTGCCCGTAGCGGGAGGACGAGCGGAACAGGCTTGTGTTGTCCAGCACGTGGCCGTTGGCGATTGCCAGGTCGAGATCGGTGTCATTGTCGTAGTCGAGAAACGCCACGCCAAAGCCGACAAACGGCAGCGTGGCCACCGCGACCCCGCTCTGGTAGCTGGCATCGGCAAAGACCCCGGCGCCGAGGTTGCGAAACAAGTTGTTTCCCTCGAACTCGAAGTTGGTCACGACCAGATCCAGCCGGCCGTCGCCGTCGTAATCGGCCAGATCGGTGCCCATGCCGCCGCGCACCCTTCCGTCGGCAGCCACGGCCACTCCCGCCGCAAGCGCCGTCTCGCGGAACAGGCCCTGTCCCTGGTTGCGCTGAAGCAGGTTCGGGGTCATGTCGTTGGCGACGAACAGGTCGGCACGGCCGTCGTCGTCGACGTCGCCGGCTACCACGCCCAGCCCTTTGCCCGCCTGCGCGCCGACGCCGGACCGTCGCCCGGCCTCGATGAAGGTGCCGTCGCCCTGGTTGACGAACAGCAGTTCGGGCAGGCCGCGGAACACATCTGGGCGGCAGTAGGCCGGCACCTGGGCAGAGCCGCAGGTCTTGAGCGGCCCGCTCACGTCCACGTAGGTGGCGACGAACAGATCGAGGTCGCCATCCCCGTCCACGTCGCTGAAGGCGCAGCTCGTCGAGAACGTGTCGGCACCGCCACCGGCGGCGCGCGTACGGTCGCTGAACGTGCCATCGCCGTTGTTGTGGAAGAGCGCGTTGGGACCGAGCTGCGTCAGGTAGAGGTCGACACGGCCGTCGTTGTCGTAGTCCGCCGCGCAGGCGCCCATGCCGTAGCCGGTGCCGACCAGACCCGCCCTGGCCGACACGTCCTCGAACGTGCCGTTGCCCCGGTTGTGAAACAACCGATGGCGCGCCCGCGCGGCCACCGCGGGCTCGGTCGGCGAACCGCCGTCTACCAGCAGGACGTCCAGCCAGCCGTCGCCGTCGGCATCGAACAGTACGCCGCCGCCGCTCAAGGTTTCGGCAACGTGCCTGGCGGCGGAGGCGCCGTTGACGTGCTGGAACACGAGGCCGGCCGCGGCGGCCACGTTCTCGAAAACGGGCTGCGATCCCGCCAAGCCGTCACCCGTGCGCGATGGCGTAGTGGCGCCGGCAGCTGCGCCGACAGCGGAGGCCAGCAGCACGACAGTCGCAGCGCGAGCCGTCACCGTGGGGCACCGGCGCGGAGACGCTCGTCGCGTGCGCGGGCCGCGAGCGCCAGATGCCGGCGGCTGTCATCGATGCGGCCAAGCGCCGCCAGCAGATCGGCCATGAGCGCGTGGACCATCGGGCCGCCGCCGTGCGCCACCGCCTGCTCCAGCGCGTCGAGCGCATCCTGGGTGCGGCCCGCTCGCTTCAACACCGCCCCGAGAGTCGAGTAGCCGTCCACGTCCGGCTGCAGGGCCACCGCGGCCTGCAGACGTTCCACCGCCTCGGTCAGCTCGCCGCGTTCCAGATGGGCGGCCGCGGTCTGGCGCAGCAGGCGGAGCTCCCACCCACGCTCGTCGCGGGCCCGCGCGGCGTCTTGACCGGCGCGAAATCGCGCCAGCGCATCTTCCCCATCGCCGGCGCGCCCCAGCCGCACGAGTGCCGTGCCGAGCGCGTACAGGGCCGTGAGGTTGGTGCCGTCGCGCGCCAGGGCCGCCCGCGCGGCGCCGGCGGCGTCCTGGTAGCGGCCGTTGCGCAGGTGCAACTGCGCGCGCCCAGCGTGCGCGAGGGCATCGGCCGGCTCGATGAGAGCGGCAGCGGTCAACTCGGCAAGCGCCTCGTCGTCCCGCCCGAGCTGCAGATACGTCTCTGCGAGCGCGCGATGCGCCGGTGCGTAGTTGGGACTCACCTCGACCCGCCGGGTGAAGGCCTGGATCGCGCCGTCGAAGTCGGTGTCGGCGATGAGTGCGCGGCCGATCAGTTCGTGCACGCGCTCCTCGCCGAGGATGGGCGGTACCGCGGCCGCGGCCGCAAACGCATCGGCCGCCTCACGGTGGCGGCCCGCCGTGTCATACAGGCGGCCGAGTTCGAAGTGCGACTGCGCCGACATCGGAATGTCGGCCAGGGTGTCCCGGAAAGTTCGTTCCGCCATCGCGGCTCGACCGGCAGACGCCAGCGTTCGTCCCAGCGCCAGTCGCGCGCGCTCGTCGGTCGGATCGAGCCGGACGGCGTGCTGCAGCTGCTCAATGGCATCGTCTGCACGATCGTCGGCACCGAGCGCGAGCGCCAGCAGCCGGCGCGGCTCCGCAGCATCGGGTGCGGCGGCTACCGCTGCCTTCACGTGTTCGAGCGCGGCGCGCAAGTGCCCCGCGCGTAGTGCGGTCAGTCCGGCCGCAAGTGGCGCGACGGCGCCGGTCGGTAGCGGCGCGACGAGCGGGTCTTGCGTCACGGCGCGGTCGAACGCCGCGACGGCCTCGGTATAGGATCCGCGCGCCAAGGCATCGAACCCTGCTACATAGCGCGCCGGCGGCCAGATGGGCGCCACCCCGGCCGACTCCCGCAGCAATCCCGTACGCGGGAACGGCTGCTGCGCGGGCACCGCCGCGAGCGGCAATTGCGGCTCCACCGCGCGGGAAAAGGCTTGGAGTCCTTCGAGGGCAGCCCCGGGCGTGCCCGATTGGCGCACCTGCTGCGAAAGGGCGTAGGCGGCCACGGCGTTGCCTGGCGGCAGGGTGGCAGCCCGCGTGAATGCCTTCGCGGCATCCGCGTGCCGTCCCGCCGCGTCGAAGGCCAAGCCGAGGAGCAGGAACACAGGGGCGCGACCCGGCGCCAGCCTGCTGGCGGCAGCGAACTCCTCGACCGCCTGTTTCGCGCGTCCGCGCTCGAGCAGCACCGTGCCCAACGCCACGTGGACGTCCGCCTGGCCGGTCACCTTCTCGAGCGGAGTCTGGTAGGCGCGAATGGCACGATCCCATCGGCGGAGCGCTTCCGCCATGCCGGCGGTGGCAGCGCGCAGCGCCGGGCCCTCGTCGCCGTACGTACCGGGCAGCGCCTCGAGCAGGTGCCGGAGCGACAGCACGAAATCAGTTCGCGCTTGACGGATGCGGGCGGCGGAGTGCGCGAGCTCGTCAGAAGACGCATCTCCTTGCCCCGCTCCGCGGGGTGCGCAGTCGCCGGTGTCGCACTCGGGCGCCGGATCCTGCGCGAAGGCGCGGTCAGGCACCAGCGGTGCCAGCAGGAGCGCCAACACCAGCAGCGCTCGAAGAGCGACGGCAGCCGGCACGCCACGCATCCTACGTTGGGCGGCTTTCAGCAACGAGTCCGCGGTCTCCAGTGCTTCAGTCTACGGTCTCCAGCTTCAGTCTCCGGTCGCCGGTGGGCCCTCTTGTTAGAAATCCATCTGGACACTGAACTTCACGAACCGCGGGGGCACGATGCTGGTGGGCACGCGCCAGCCCGAGACGCTTGCGTTGCTGTAGGTCGGATTCTCGGTCAGCACCGCGTTGGTATTGAAGGCGTTGTAGAGTTCGAAATTGACGCCCAGCCGAGTACCGCCGATGCGCAGGGGCTTGGTGAAGCGCAGGTCGAGCTGATTGCGGCGATCGCCGAACAGCGTGCCCGGGTACACCATGTTGATCGTCGCATTGGGGGCATTGTTCGAAAGGCTGCGGCCGAGCGACGGGGCGATTTCGGCGTTGGGAACGACCCGGTTCGCGGACACAACCGGCCCCGGGCGGCTGATGAACAGTCCGCTCACGCTCACGTCGATCTTCGGAATGGCGTAGGTCCAGACCAGCTTGCCGTCG
>DATMDI010000317.1:0-7366 GCA_035557875.1 Vicinamibacterales bacterium | reverse complement strand
ACCACGGCCGTCAGCTGCAGCGCAAGGATCACGGCGCCGCCAATGCCGACCGTCAGCTGCTGCGTCTGAGGATTGAGCATCCCGAACTGTTCCACGTCATGCCTCCATCGAGCGGATTCGTTCCTTCGGGCTCACCACGTCGAGAATCCGCACACCGTAGTTGCCGCCGACGATCACCACTTCTCCACGCGCCACCACGCGGTTGCTCACGAGGACTTCGACCGGGTCGTCCGCCGACCGTCCCAGATCGATCAACGAGCCGGGGCCCATCCGCGCCAACGTCCTCAAGGGCAGCTCGGTGCGGCCGAATCTGACGATGAGGGGCAGATCGATGTCGAGGATGACGTCGATGCGATCGGCCGGACTGTCCGGCACGACGGCAGGGTGGCGCGTCGAGTGCGCCGCCGCGGCATCGGCGGCCGCTACCGCCTCGGCGGCCGACAGATCGAGCGCACCGCCGAACGAGACCATCACCGGCGCCGCCAGCCCGGCCGCCTCGAAGGTGCAGCCGGCGACCGCCTCGACCACCTTGTCGTCGGTCAGTTCCAGCGTGACCACCCGGAGCAGCACGCCGTGCGTGACTTCCTTGAACGTGGTCGAGGAGAGCGCCTGCGTCAGCGCTTCCTGCAGGGTGTCCTGCGTCGACGCGTCGGGCGGCGGCTCCGTCAGGCCCATGATCTGCGCCGCGAGCGCGGTGGCGCCGACCTCGTCGATGCACACGAGCGCAACGCCGTGCGCGGCGTTGTCCGACTTGATCGTCGCCCGCCAGTGGCGGCCGGTCGGCCGCGAGTCGGTGGGCGTCGTGACGATGGGGGTGTCGAGCAGCGCGCCGAAGACGCCCGACAGTTCGCCGGTCAGGGCCGCAGAGAGCTCGGAGGTCATGCCGCCGCTCCTTTCCCGCCGCGCGCCTCGACGCGGACGGCCATGCTGTGACCGTTCTGCGCCAGGCGGCCGGCAAACCGGCTGATCTTCCCGACCACCACGTCGATCGGCTGATTCACCGAGTGGCCAAGCGCGACGATGTCGCCGGGGTTCAGCTTCAGCAGCTCCTCCGCGGCCATCGTCGTCTCGAGCATGGCCGTGACCGGCACCGTGACCCGGCCCAGGTTGGCCGCCAGCCACGCTTCTTCATCCTTGGTCGGCTGCCGCCGGGTGCGCTGCGAACCCTGCACGAAGCGGTCGCCGGTGGCTTCGATGGCCGTGGCCGGGATGCACAGGTTGAGCATGCCGCGCGAGTCGGCCACCTTCACGTCGAAGCCGAGCAGCACGACGATCTCGTTCGGCCCCATCACCTGCAGCATCTGCGGCCGCGTCTCACGGCCCTGGATGCGGAAGTTGACTTCCGTCACCACGCGCCACACGTCCGACAGCGCGTCGAGCAGCAGCTTGACGACCGAGTCGATGACGTTCTGCTCGATTTCCGTGAGCGGACGCGAGAGACCGGGGTTCTCGCCGGTCCCGCCGAGCAGGCGATCGACGAGCGTGAACGCCACCGACGGGTTGAGCTCCACCGCGGCGACACCGTCGAGCGGATCGAGACCGACGGCGTAGAACGCCGTCTGTTCGGGCAGCGACATCAGGAACTCGGAGTACGCGAACTGCTCCACCGACACGATGGTCACTTCCGTCACCGAGCGCAGGAACGCCGAGAGCGACGTGGACACGTTGTGCGCGAAGCGGTCGTGCAGGAAGTGCAGCGAGCGCAGCTGCTCCTTCGAGATGCGGTCGGGGCGGCGGAAGTTGTAAGCGGCCACCACCTGGCCGTTCGGGCCGCGCGCCGCCGCGCCCGGCACCGGGGCGACGGTCGTCGACGACTCGAGCAGCGCGTCGATCTCGTCCTGTGAAAGGATCTTGCTCACGGCTGGCGCTCCGGGAGACCGAGCGCCTCACGCAGGATCGTGCGGAGGCGCGAGACGGCGAGGCCGCGCAGCTGGCAGACGCGCGATTCGCAGACGCCGATCACCTCGCCGATCTCGGCGAGCGTCAGCTCTTCTTCGTAGTAGAGCGCCAGGATCTGGCGTTCGCGCTCCGGCAGATTGCCGATCGCCCGTGCCAGGTGCGCGCGCAGTTCCTTGCGCTCGATGGTCTGCACCGCGGTCTCGCCGGGGTCGACGCAGAATTCGAGCAGCGGCGTGCCGTCGGCCGTCGGGGCGTCGAGCTCGCGGGCGGCGGCCAGCTCCAGCGTGCGCAGCTGTTCGAGCGCGCGCTCGTACTGCGCCACCGTCATGCCCAGGGCCGCGGCAATCTCCTGCTCCTCGGGCTCGCGGCCGAGACGGGCGCGCGCCGACGCGACGGCGCTGTCCACGTCGCGGCGCAGCCGCCGCAGCGAGCGGGGCGCCCAGTCGAGATCGCGGAGCGCGTCGAGCATCGCGCCGTGGATGCGGCGGCGGGCGAACGCCTGGAACGGAACGCCCAGGCTCGACTTGTAGCGGCCGGCCGCCTCGATCAGCCCGAGCACGCCGGCGCTGACGAGATCCTCGACCTGCACCTGCGACGGCAGCCGCTGCGCCAGCCGCTGCGCCAGGCTCTTCACCAGCGCGACGTTCTGCATCACCAGCTCGTCGCGCGATTCGAGACGGGCCGCCTGTGCGCTCATGCGCATTGCGTCACCTTTTCTTCATCGAAGCGGCCGGCGGCCAGACGAAGGCCGCCCTGCGCCGGGCCGAGCCCGGCCAGCCGCGACGCCACGATCCGGTAGCAGCGGCTCGCCGGCGACTGCGGCAGATGGTCGACGATGGCGCGCTGCACGAGCACCGACTCGCGCACCGCGGGGTCGTCGGTGATGTGCCCGTAGTAGGCGATGGAGCGCTTGAGGAACCGCCGCGTCGCGGTGTCGAGCTGACGGAAGGCCAGGCCAGCCTCCACCGCGTTCGGCGCGCCGTTGACGACGACGCCGATCTCCTTGGCCGCATCGGCCGCCGTCAACACCTTGGTCAGCGCGTAGGCGTCGACGATCGCCGACGGCTCGAGCGAGGTGACCAGCACCACGCGCTCGGCCAGCTCGAGCATGTCCATGACGTTGTCGGAGATTCCGGCCGCGGTGTCGATGAGCAGGTAGTCGAGGTCGCGGCAGGCCCGATCGAGCGCCGTCAGCAGACGTCCGCGCTGCACGGCGGAGAGCGCGGTCATCGATTGCAGCCCCGAGCTGGCCGGAATGATCGAGATGCCGCGCGGTCCGCGCACGACGATCTCGGAAAGCGTCTTCTCGCCGGTCACGATGTGCCCGATGTGTCCGCCCGGCGCGAGCCCCAGCAGCACGTCCACGTTGCCGAGCCCGAAATCGGCGTCGAGCACGCCGATGCGCAGGCCGAGGCGCGCCATGGCGATGGCGACGTTGATCGTGACGTTGGTCTTGCCCACGCCGCCCTTGCCGCTGGTAATCGCGAGCACGGTGGCCTTGGCCGTGGCGCCGGTACGCGGCCTCATGCGGTGGCTCCTTGAGTGTGGCGTTCGCCGAGGACCCACGCGGCAATCGCGGGCGGCGTGGCGCGCTGCAGGTCTTCCGGCACGCGCTGCCCCGTGCCCAGGAACGAGATGGGCAGGCCGGCCTCCCGCAGCACGCCGACCAGCGGGGCCAGGGAATCGGCTTCGTCGAGCTTGGTGATCACGACGCGCGACGGACGCGCCTCGTGGAAGCGTTCGAGGGTGCGCCGCACGTGGGCGGGCGGCATGCTCGCCGGCAGCACCAGGTGAGTCCGGATATCCGGCTGGCGGCCGACGACGCGAAACATCTCGCGCGACACGTCGTCGCCCGGCGAACGGCCCGGAGTATCGATGAGGACCGGCCGGCGCGCGGCGCCGAGCGCGTAATCGAGCTCGTCCACCGAGCGGGCGACGGTGAGCGGCGCGCCGATGACCTCGGCATAGAGGCGCAGCTGCTCCACCGCGCCCACGCGGTAGCCGTCGGCGGCGACCAGGCCGAGGCGGCGGCCCTGGCGGCTGCGCTGCTGCGCGGCGATCTTGGCAATGGTGGTGGTCTTGCCGGCCCCCGGCGGGCCGACGAACACTTCCACCGGGGCGAAGTCGTCGTCGGCCGCGGCCAGCGATCGCAGCTGCTCGGTGAGCGTCGCGTGCAGATTGATGGCACCGGCGTGGCGGCGGTGCTCGGCAGGGTGCGATTCGGCGATCGCCCGGGCCACCGCCGGCTCGAGACCGCTGGCGCTCAGCCGCGCGGCCAGCGCCTCGACCTGACGGTCAACCGGATCGTTGACAGTGTGACGGACGTCCGACACGTCGGGGCGCTCGATGGCGGCCGCGATCTCCACCACGGTGCCGCCCAGCCATCCCCTGGGTCCGTGGTCCTGGACCACCTGCGTGGACAGCACCAGCGCGTCGGGACCGAGGTCCTGCCGCACGGCGCGCAGCGCGTCTTTCAGCGTTTTTCCGCGATATCGCTTCAGATGCATGTCAGTCCAGCGTGGCCAGTGGAACGATCGGCACGTGCGCCGGCACCTCGTTGTGCGACAGGACGCCAAGGTGCGGGAGCACCCGGGCGAAGAGCCTCCACAAGTGCGGCCGCAATGTCGGCGAACAAAGGAGCACAGGCTGTGCCATGGCCTGCTCGATGGCCCGGGCGATCTTCGAGGCCATGCTCTGCGCCTGCTGCGGGTCGAGGGCCAGCACGGCTCCGTGCTCGGTGCGGACGATCGACGCCAGGAGTTTCTCCTCGAGGCCCGGCAGCACGCCGATCACCGGCAGCTCGCCCTTGTCGTTCTGGTAGGGCCGGCAGATGGCGCGGCCGATCGAGCCGCGGACGGTCTCGACGACCGCGTCGGGGTCCTTGGTCGCGGTCGCGGCATCGGCGAGCGCTTCGAGGATGGTGGCGAGATCGCGCACCGGCACCCGCTCGCGCAGCAGCTGCTTGAGGACCCGCTGCACTTCCCCGACGGCGACGATCTTGGGCACCAAATCCTCGACCAGACGCGGCGACGACACCGCCAGCTGGTCGAGCATTTCCTTGGTCTGCTGCCGGCTCAGAAGATCCGGCAGGAAGGTCCGGATGGTCTCGGACAGGTGCGTCGAGAGCGCGGTGGTCGCGTCCACGACGGTGTAGCCGGCCGCGGTGGCCGTGTCGCGCACGTCGTTGCCGACCCACAGCGCCGGCAGCCCGAAGGCCGGCTCGCGCGTCTGCACGCCTTCGAGCGTACGCGACGCCGTGCCCGGGTTGATGGCGAGCAGGCGGTCGGCATAGAGCTCGCCGCGGGCGACTTCGACGCCCTTGACGAGGATGGTGTAGCCGCGCGGTCCGAGCTGCAGGTTGTCGGCGATGCGCACCGGCGGCACGATCACGCCGGTCTCCGTGGCGATCTGCTTGCGGATGGCGCGCACGCGCGTCAGCAGCGTACCGCCCTGCTTCTCGTCCACCAGGCCGACGAGGGCGTAGCCCACTTCGACGCTGAGCGGCTCGACGCCCACGGTCGGTGCATCGCCGGCGTCGGCCGCGGGCGGCGCGGTCCCCTCGTCGGGCTCGGCCACGGCGGCGCCCGTGTCGCGCACCGCGTAGGCGCCCAGGGCGAGCAGCCCGGCAACGAGGATGAACGACAGCTTCGGCAGCCCGGGAATCGCCGCCAGCAGGAGCAGCAGCCCGGCGGCCACGAGCAGCGGCCGCGACCGCGCGAAGATTTGTGCCGCCACCTCTTCGCCAAGGTTCGACTCGGCGGCGGCGCGCGTCGTGATCAGACCGCCGGCCATCGACACCAGCAGCGCCGGGATGGCGGTGACCAGGCCTTCGCCGATGGTCAGGATGGTGTAGGTTTCGGCCGCCGTCGCCAGGTCGAGACCGTGCTGCATCACGCCGATGATCAGCCCGGCAACGATGTTGACGAAGGTGATCAGCACGGCCGCCAGCGCGTCGCGCTGGGTGAAGCGGATGGCGCCGTCCATGGCACCGTAGAAGTCGGCCTCGCGCCGGATGCGGGTGCGCCGCTCGCGGGCTTCCTTCTCGTCGATGACGCCGGCGTTCAGATCGGCGTCGATCGCCATCTGCCGTCCGGGCATGGCCTCCAAGGTGAACCGGGCCGTGACTTCCGAGATACGGACCGCGCCGTGGTTGATGACGAGGAACTGGATCGCGATCAGCACCAGGAAGATGACGACGCCGACCACGAAGTTGCCGCCGACCACGAACTGTCCGAACGCCTGGATGACGCTGCCGGCCGCCTCTACGCCCTCGCCCCCGTGCAGCAGCACCAGGCGTGTGGATGCGACGTTGAGCGACAGGCGGATGAGCGTGAGCAGCAGCAGGAGCGAGGGGAACACCGAGAACTCGACCGGTGACTTGACGTAGATCGACGTGAGCATCAGCACCACGGCGAGGGCGATATCGATCGACAGCAGCAGGTCGAGCAGCAGCGGCGGCAGCGGCACCACCATCAGCAGCACCACCGACAGGATGGCGATCGGTACCAGCAGGTGGCTCGGACTCGAGGTTTTTGCGACCATATCTAGCGAGGCTCCTTTCAGAGCCGTCTACAGCATCAGCTGCTTGATGCGCACGAGGTAGGCGAGCACCTCGGCCACCGCAGCGAAGAGTTGCGCCGGAATCGTCTCGCCGATCTCCACCGTCTTGTAGAGGGCCTGGGCGAGCGGCTTGTTCTCGACGATCGGCACCTCGTGCCGGCGGGCTTCCTCGCGGATGCGCGCGGCGAGGAGGTCGCGCCCCTTGGCCAGTACGCGCGGGGCCATCATCGAGTCGCGTCGGTATTCGAGCGCCACCGCAAAGTGCGTCGGGTTGGTGACGACGACCGTGGCCTTCTTGACGTCGTCGAGCATCCGCCGCCGCGCGAGGTCGCGCTGGATGCGCCGGATGCGGCCTTTCACCTGGGCGTCGCCTTCCTGTTCCCGGCCTTCCTGGCGCAGCTCCTGCTTCGACATCCGCAGCGACCGCATCAGCCGGTGCCGCTGCCACGCGTAGTCGCCGAGCGCGAGGAACGCCAGCGCCCAGCCGATGCGCCAGAGCAGCGTCTCGGCGTGCTGCCAGGCCACCATGCCGGAGGCAGAGGGCGCCAGCCAGGCCAGCCGCAGGCTGTCTCCGAGGATGGCCTGGGTCACGCCCCAGCCGATGAAGACCACGACGGCCACGCTGAACAGCGACTTCAGCGTTTCCGGACCCGATTGCGCCGGGCTGAAGCGCTTGATGCCGTTGGCCGGACTGAGGCGCGACCAGTTCAAGTGCAGCGCCTCGGGCGCAAAGTTCCAGCCGCCCTGAAACCCGTGCGCGCCGACGGTGGCGGCGATCGTCACCAGGGCGATCGGCCCGACGAGCACGCCAATGGCCTGCGCGCCGAGAATGACGACGCCGTCGATCTGGGCCCCGGTCAACGTGCGCAACGGGTCGTCGCCGAAGTGCGACAGATCAGTCACCAGG
>DATMDI010000316.1:0-2037 GCA_035557875.1 Vicinamibacterales bacterium | reverse complement strand
ACGCCGCCGGCGCAGTTGCGGATGGTGCCCGCCAGGCTCGACCACGACGCGAGCCACTCACGCCGCCGGGTGTCGAAGACCAGGTTCGTCGTGCCGCCGTGGCCGAGGACTCCGCCGGGCGTCGTGTAAGTGATGTCCGGCCGATCGGCGACGTAGAGGTCACCGGCGCCACCTTCGTGGTTGCGGACGAGCACGATCCTGCCAGTCGGCCTGGCCGGCTGCCCAGGCCTGGCCACCACGCCGGTGCCGAGCGCGTCCTCGTCGTCGGCGTCCGGCTGGACGTCGCTGCGCTGCCACTCGTCCACGACGGCCATCCCGTCATGCAGGTTCGGGCATCGCACGCCGTCGCTCATCTCGTCGCCGGTCCAGCTGTACGACCAGTAGCGGAATCCATCGGGCAGTTTCAGCAGCTCGAGACCGGTGGTCTCGTCCTTCTTCGGGCGGATCGGGCCGTACGGGCTGACGCCTTTGAGCAGGGCCCCGCCGGGGCCCGGGTAGTTGGCTCGCGCCGACAGTTCCTTCAGCGACAACGCCCACACCGCGCCGGCGCCCATGGCGCCGCGCCGAAGAAATGTACGTCGATCCTCGTTGATCACGTGGTCCACCGGAGACTCCTTCCTCACCTGGCCGGGCGCCGCCTCATCGCGGCCGGCTCGGGAGACGGCGAGTCTATCGAGGGGGTGTGTACTGGCTACGACGGGCCAGTCACGCCCACGCAAAAGATCGGGCGCCTACAGGTGGCGCCGCAGGAAGCGGATCAGGACGTAGGCGTCGACGAACTTGAACGGCGTCATCCCGGTGCTGTAATGGCCGCAAGGCAGCGCGAAGGTTTCGTGCGGAAGCCCGTGCGCGGCAAAGCGCGCCAGCAGGTGCTGCGACAGGTCCACGGGGAACGTCAGATCGTAGCGGGCGTAGACGAGCAGACTGCGCACGTGGTGCAGCCGCTCGAGGTAGGCCATCGGGCTGATCGGCATCCAGATCCGCCGCAGCCGATCGAGATCGACGTGCCCATCGAGGCTCGCGCGGACGTGCCGCGTGGACAGGCCCCGCCACACCACGTCGGCGAACCAGGGGGACACGTGGTTGAGCGCCGCGGCGCGGATGCGCGGCTCGTGCGCCGTCGTCAGCAGCGACAGGCAGGATCCGAGGCTGGTGCCCAGGATGCCGATGCGCTCGAAGCCTTGTCCGGAGAGCCAGTCCACGGCGCGCCGCGCGTCGAGCACCGCCTGACGGCACGACTGCAGCGTGCGCACGACGTTGGAGCTGACGATGTAGTCGGCCCGCTTCAGCTCGGGCGGCATGCGCACGTCGTGATACGGCAGGCTGAGGCGCAGCGCGGAAATGCCGAAGCGGGCGAGCAGCCGGGCCAGCCCGAGGTGGCCGCCGGCGTCGGCGTTCCACTGCGGCAGCACCAGCACGACGGGGCCTCGATCGACGGAGCGGCCGTTGCCGGCGGGCCGCTGAGCGGCGGCGCTGGGAAACCAGCGCGCCGCCACGACGTTGTTTTCGGCGTGAGGCGTGGCGAGCGCGCTCGGGAAGCGCAGCGTGCCCGCCTCGCCGTCCGCGGATTCCCGCGCCGGACTGAACTCGAAGTCGGCGGTCGGCGGCGGCGTGAAGAAGGCGCGTGTGTCGAGCATCACCTCTTCGACCCATCGCTCGACCCGCGCACCATGGTCACCGTCCGGCCCACCTGACCCACCTGACTCGGCGTTCGCCGGCAGCCAGTCGAGCCCCCATTCGAAGGGGCGGACCACCCGGTCCTTGGTGGCGGAGGCGAGGCGATGCTCCCAGCGGTGAAAGAACGGAGTGATCACGTCAGGCGCTGGCCCCCGCGGCCTGTCCGCGGATCCAGGATTCGAGCGTGCCGGCCACGGCAAGCAGCCCGGGCGTGGACCGTCCAGCCAACTGCGCGCCGATCGGAAGGCCGGCGCCCGTCGTGCCGCACGGCACGGTGATGGCGGCGTGGCCGGTGATGTTGAACAGCTGGGTGAGGCGCAGCGTGACGTTACGCACCGGCTCGTCGACGCCGGAAACGCG
>DATMDI010000315.1:0-4175 GCA_035557875.1 Vicinamibacterales bacterium | reverse complement strand
GACCACGCGGTAGAGCGGGAGCGGCTGCGGCGCGCCGTAGCCCGCCGCCACCAGGCCGCGCAGCGTCATGTTGCGCGCCACGAAGCGGCCGCCGGGCTGAAACCCGAGGCTCCGTTGCCCCGCACCCGACTGGTTCGCCTTGACCGAGGCCACTTCGAACTCGGGGGCGCGTGCGTGGGGCGCGTCCTGCGCCGCCGGCAGGGCCGCACTCACCAGGAGCGCCGCCCCGAGCGTCACATACGCGCGCCTCGTGGCTTCGTATGTCATGGCGGCAGATTGTTGATCACAACCGGCTCGATGCGATCGGCCGGCTCGAAGCCGAAGACCGCGCCGTAGAAGTAGAGCTCGGCTTCGAGGCTGCGGATGATGTTCTCGGCCTTGCGAAAACCGTGCTGCTCGCCGGCAAACGCCACGTAGGCCACGGGGCGGCCCTTGCGGCGCAGCGCCTCGACCATCATCTCGGACTGGTTCGGCGGCACAACCTTGTCCTCGAGCCCCTGAAACAGAATCAACGGACACGACAGCCGGTCCACGGCGTGAATGGGCGATCGCGCCTCATAGAGCGCCTTGGCCGCCGGGTACGGGCCGACCAGGATGTCGAGGCACCGCGCCTCGAATTTGTGCGAGTCGTGCAACAGCGCTTCGAGATCGCTCACGCCGTAATAGCTCGCGCCGGCCTTGAACACGTCGGGGAACGCGGTCAGCGCCGCCAGCGTCGTGAACCCGCCGGCGCTGCCGCCGCGAATGACGAGCCGCCCCGGGTCGGCCTTGCCCTCTGCCGCGAGGAACTGCGCGGCGCGGATGCAGTCGGCGACGTCGACGACACCCCACTGCCGGTTGAGCCGCTGGCGGTAGGCGCGGCCAAAGCCGGTACTGCCGCCGTAGTTCACGTCGGCGACCGCGAAGCCGCGGCTGGTCCAGAACTGGATGGTGTAGTCGAGAGTCGAATCGGCCGCGGCCACGGGGCCGCCGTGGCTGATGACGATGAGCGGCGGCCGGTCGCCGGCCACGGGCGTGCAATCGCGGTTGCGCGGTGCGTAGTAAAACAGCTGCGCGGCGCGATCGCCGTCGGTGGGAAACCAGAGCGATTCCGGCACCGACACGTACCCGGCGTCGATCGACGCGCCGGGCACGGCGCGCAACACGCGCACGGCGCCGGATTCGACGTGGACCGCGATTACCTCATCGGCCGCCGTGGCACTGCCCGCCACGAGCACTACTTCATCCGCCGCCGGAGCCAGCCAGGCACCCGGCTCGAGCTCGGATGCCAACTCGCGGAACCTGCCGGCATCGAGGTCGGCGCAGCCCAGGTGCCACCGGCCTTCGCGGGTGTACGACACGACCAGCCGCGTGGGGCTCGTGAACGTCCACGTCGAAGTGCCGAGGATCCACTGCGGACGGCCGGTTTCGGCGTCGGCGGGAGGAGCGGGCTGGACCGGAAGAATCGTGGCCTGGTCTAAAGACCAGGCCCCACAAACGTAGAGGCGCCAGCGATCGTCGCGGTCGCTCACGAAGTACAGATCGCCGCCAGCCGACCAGCCCGGCTGATAGATCGACTCGGTGTCGCTCCCGGCCACGTGGCGTGCGTTGGTCAATCCGCCGGCGGCGTCCACGTCGGCCACCCACAGCTCGGTGCCGTCCCACGGCATGTTCGGATGCCGCCAGCAGATCCACGCGAGGCGCGACCCATCGGGGCTGAGGCGCGGCGTTGCATAGAAGTCGTAGCCTTCGGCGAGGACCCGCCCGGCGCCGCCGCTGCCGTCGAGCGGCACGCCGACGAGCGTGTTGACGCACTCGCGACCCTCGACGGTGTGGTCCTCGCGCACGCACAGCAGCCGATCGCGTGCGGGGTCTACCACGGCGTCCGCGAAGTGCCAGCGGCCTTCGGGCGTGATCGGGACCGGCACCACGGGTGCGCTTTCTCCCGCGTCGCGATCCAGACGATAGAGACGCTGGTCGGCAAAGTTCGAGAACACGACGACGCCGCCGTGAACCACGTAGCCGCCCCCGCCGTACTCGTGCACGCGCGTCCGCACGTTGAACCCCGGCGGCGTCAATTCGCGGACGGTGCCGTCGCGGGCGCGGCGCACCAGCACGTTCCGGCCCCCTTCGGCTGGCCGGCCTTCGAGCCAGTAGACATCCGAGCCGTCCACGGCCGGGGCGCCAAGGCGCAGACCTTGTGTCGCCGCCACCTGCGCGGTGATCGGCGACGGCCAGGTGCCGAACGGGCTACTCATCGCGCGACTCGCACGTGATAGTAGCCGCCGCTCTTCCCCACCTCCAGCGCCGCACCGTAAATCGCGCCGAGGCGCTCCGCCGTGAGCGCCTCCTCCGGCGGGCCGTCGAAGGCGATCCGCCCCTCGGACAGCAGCACCACCCGGCGGGTCTCGGGAATCACTTCTTCGATGTGGTGCGTGACGATGATGACCGTCGCGCCGGCGCGCGCCAGCCGCGCGACGCTCTCCATGAACGCCTGCCGCGCCACGAAGTCGAGCCCGGTAGTGGGCTCGTCGAGCAGCAGCACCTCGGGACGGGTGACGAGCGCGCGCGCGATCAGCACGCGCCGCCGCTCGCCGGCCGACATCTGGTTGAGCGGCTTGGCGGCCAGGTGCAGCGCGTCGACGCGCGCCAGCGCCTCGCGGCCCAGCGCGCGCATCTCCGGCGTGACGTCGTGGTGAAAGAACACGCCGTGGCTGCCGAGCAGGCCCGACGTGGCGACGTCGAGGCCCGGTACGCGCCCGCCGGACATCTCGAGCCCGAACCGCGCATCGAGATCGCCGGTGACGACCGCGAAGCGGGCCCGCAGCTCGGTGAGATCCCACGACTGGCGGCCGAGGAGACGCAGCGGCGGCGGGCCATCCCCCTCGGGCGCGCGCGGCCGATCGTCGAGCGTGAGGACACGCATGAGCGAGGTCTTGCCGGCGCCGTTCGGGCCGAGGATCGCCGTGTGCTCGCCCGCGTCGATGCGCAGCGTCAGGTCGTGCAGCACCTGAACGCCGCTGCGCAGAACCGTGGCGTGTGTGAGCTCGAGGACAGGGGGCATCGGGCGAGGGTCCCTACAGGTGGAGGGCGTAGAGCGCCGCGTCGTGGGTGGCCGCCGGGGGCAGGTTGGGAAAGTCCGACGGCCGGCCAGGCCGCACGCGCTCGCGGACGAAGCCCGCCTTCTCGAGCACGCGGCATGACGGCTGATGATCGACGTGCACACCCGCCTCGAGACGCCGGACGCCCGCAGCACGCGCCGCTTCCACGCTGGCCAGCAGCGCTTCGGTGGCGTAGCCGCGACCCCACACATCGCGGGCCAGGATGTAGCCGATCTGCGCGACGGTTTCGCTGTCGTTCACAATGCCGGCGCCGCCGAGCAGCGTGACGCCGTCGCGCGCGAACACGAGGAGCGGACCGGCCTTCGGCCACCGCGCCCACAGTGTGTCGCACCACTCGATAAAGGCGCGCGTGTCGTCGAGAGACTGGTGCGTCGGAAAGCTCATGTAACGGGTGACGTCAGGATCGGATGCATAGCGCGAGAAGACGGCGGGCTCGTCGGACCGGCGCGGCCGCCGGAGCAGAAGACGTTCGGTCTCGATTATCTCCACGAGCGTGAACGCCGATCCAGGCGGAGCCTCGCTATGTTTCGATGAACGTGGTCACACGACGGCGCGTGCGTTCGCGCAGCGAACTCTCGCGCATCTGGTCGGCCAATGCTTCCAGATCGGGGATGCCGTAGAGCATGATCGATGTGGTGTGGTCGTCGGCCGACCGGAGATGGAGCTTGCAGTAGCCGGCGAGGCGCATCCCGAGCGGCTTGTGGACGTCGAAGTGCTCGATCGTGAAGAGCTCGATGTTGTCCTTGAGGGTCGAGAACAGCCCGCGCTCGACCTGCACCCGCTGGCTCGTGATGCGGAAGGTGATCGACCGGCTCTTGATCCAAAGGACGAGATAGGCGATGCCGAGCGTCACCACCACCAGCACCCATTGCCAGGCCGAGTAGACGGCCGCAGGATGCCCCGACCAGGCCTCGTGCTCCACCTCTGCGTGCCGGGACGCCTCGAACGCGGCCAGATCAGTGTTGCAGAAGCGGCACTTGAGCGCGGCGGCCTTGATGGTCTCGCCGCACACCGGGCACGGCTTGCTGTCGCTGATGATGTCGCTCACGTGTCTCCTCGCCCGCCCGGAGGGCG
>DATMDI010000314.1:0-3474 GCA_035557875.1 Vicinamibacterales bacterium | reverse complement strand
TCGCGATCCATCGGGCTAGACCGCCTCGGACGCCGCGGCGTCCGCCGGCGGGTTGGTCGCTTCGACTTGCGCCTTGGCGATGCGCAGCGCCAGCTGCCGGATGCGGAGGATGTAGGCCGTGCGCTCGGTCACGCCCACGCTGCCGCTCGAATCGAGGATGTTGAACAGGTGCGAGCACTTCAGGCAGTGCTCGAGCGCCGGCAGGATCAGGCCCGAGTCGAGCAGCGTGCCGGCAAACCCGAACGTCTTGTCGAACAGATCCCGGTGCAGCGCCGCGAACTCGGCAGCGGGCATCTGCACCTGGCCGAACGCATACTTCGACTGCTCGATCTCCTCCTGCAGCCGCACCTCGCGATACTTCACGCCGCCGCCCCACTCGAGGTCGAACACGTTGTCCACCCGCTGCAGGAACATCGCGATCCGTTCGAGCCCGTAGGTGATCTCGCACGAGATCGGCTCGAGATCCATGCCGCCGACCTGCTGGAAGTAGGTGAATTGGGTAATTTCCATCCCGTCGAGCATCACCTGCCAGCCGATGCCCCAGGCGCCCAGCGTCGGCGACTCCCAGTTGTCTTCCTCGAACCGGATGTCGTGCTGCCGCGGATTGATGCCGCAGGCCTCCAGGCTGTCGAGATAGGTCTGCTGCACTTCGTCCGGCGACGGCTTGAGGATCACCTGGAACTGGTGGTGCTTGAACAGGCGGTTCGGGTTCTGGCCGAAGCGGCCGTCGTCGGGGCGGCGCGACGGCTGCACGTACGCCACGCTCCACGGCTTCGGGCCGAGCACGCGGAAGAGCGTCTCGGGGTGCGACGTGCCGGCCCCCACCTCGAGATCGAGCGGCTGCTGCAGGAGGCACCCCTGCGAGGCCCAGAACGCCGACAGTTTCAGGATCAGGTCTTGGAAGGTCACGCGGAATACCGGCTCACGCGTGACGCCGCAGGTCGCGCAGCACGCGGTCAGACTTCAACGTCTTCTCCAGATGCATCGTGATGAGCGCGCGATGCACACGTTCGAGCTCCCGAATCGCTCTTGCGTCCACCGGCACCTTGCCGATGTCGTGCGGGGCCACCGTCCGCGCCGCGGTGAGAAACGCCTGCGCCCCGGCCGACAGGGTCTCCCTTCCGTCCGGATACAGGCCCTGCAGGCGCAGCAGCCAGTATTCGAAGTAGCGCGCCAGCGGTTCGGCCGGCGCCCCGGCCGAGAGCGCGTCGAGCATCGACGCGCCCAGGCGGTACAACCGCTCGTCGGCGTCGGCGTCTTGCGCCCACTCGTTGAGCAGTTCGGCAAAATACGCGGCGTGCGTCAGCCCATCCTGGGCCGCGGCGCCGCGCGAGGGTTCCCAGACCCCGCTCGTCAGTTCGAGCGGCGACCGGATCGTCTCGGCGTAGTTCAACCCGACCAGTTCCCGGCGCGCGCTCTCGAAGTAGGCGACACGCGCCTCGGTGAGCGGCTCGAGGGCGCCGGTGAAGCGCGACCTCGGCCGGCGCGCGCTCTTGGCCACGCCGCGCTTCTTGCCCCGGTCCCGAGTGAGAAACACCACCAGCCGATCGGCCTCGCCCAGGGCGTAGGTGCGCAGAACCAAGGCGTCGGCGGTGTACAGGGGCACGGAACCCCGTCATTTTACCGTTGTTTCAGGGGACGCGCGGGAGGTACTGGGAGAAAATCGTCGCCAGGCCCAAAAAGGAAAAGAACCCGAACACGTCGGTCATCGTGGTGATGAAGACCGACGAGGCCAGCGCCGGATCGATGTTGACCGCCCGCAGTCCCAGCGGGACGAGCGTGCCCGCGGCGGCGGCGACAAACATGTTGATGATCATCGCCATCCCGAGCACCATGCCCAGGACCGGGTTGCCGCGCGTGGCCCAGACCACGAGCGCGGCGCAAATCCCGAGCGCGACGCCGTTGCCGATTCCCACCAGGGTCTCCTTCACCAGGGCCTTGCGGGAGTTGCTCCAGGTCAGCTCGCCGAGCGCGATGCCCCGGACCACTACGGTGAGGGTCTGCGTGCCGGCGTTGCCACCCATGCCGGCCACGATAGGCATGAAGATCGCCAGCACCGGAAACAGGTCGATGGTGGTCTCGAAGAGGGCGACGACGCCGGCGGCGACAAACGCGGTCGCCAGATTGACTCCGAGCCAGGGCAGACGCTTGCGCAGCGACTCCAGCGCCGGCGTGAACGCCCGTTCGTCGCCGGAGACGCCGGCCAGCCGGTAGATGTCCTCGGTGGCTTCGTCCTTGATGACGTCGATGACGTCGTCCACCGTGATGCTGCCGACCAGCTTGTTCTCCTCGTCCACGACGGGGATGGCCAGCAGGTTGTAGGCGGCCACCTGCCGGGCCACCTCCTCCTGGTCCATGTCCACGCGGGCGCTGATCAGGTCCGACGACATGATCCGCTTGAGCGGGGTTTCCGGCGATACCAGGAGCAGCCGGCGCAGCGAGACGACGCCGACCAGGTGGCGGCGGTCGTCCACGACGTAGAGATAGAAGACCATCTCCACTTCGCGATTGCTCTGCAGTTCGGTGATGGCCTCCCCCACCGTCAGGTCCTCGGCCAGCGCGAAGACCTGCGGGTTCATGATGCGGCCGGCGGTCCGCTCGGCGTACTCGAGCAGGTTCTCGACCACGCCCGATTCCTTGGGGCGCATCAGGTCGAGGACGGCGGCCGACAGGTCCTCGGGGAGGTTATCGATCAGGGCGGCGGCGTCGTCGGATGGGATCTCCTGCGCCAGCCGGGCGATGTCTTCGGCCGACCGCGTGGCCAGCAGGGTGGCGCCCGCCTCCGGACCGAGCTCGGAGATCGCCTCCATCGCCAGCCGGCCGTGGCGGTCCGCCAACAGGCTGAAACTGGCCTCGCGGTCGCGCTCGGTGAGCTCCGTGAAGACCTGGGCGAGATCCGCCGGATGCTGCTTCTGCAGCAGGTTCAACAGATTGGCGGTGGCTCCGACGCGCAGGAGGCGTCGAACGGAGTCGAGGACGAGATCGATTCTGCGCTGCGCCGCCATGGTGAAAGTTCCGTCAGGTCACAAACGTCTCACTGTAGCATGGCGCCTTTCATTGGTCAGGTGGGTCAGGTAGGTGGTCCGTTGGTGATCAAGCCGTAGCCGCTGACCCAATGGCCCTGATGCACCTCGCGAGCCTGATCCACGAGCAGCGGACCAATGACGTTGACCCGATCGGCCGCGCGGGCGAAGAGTTCGCGGCACGGCACGACGAAGCTCCCGCCCGCCAGGGCCGCCAGTTCCTCCGCGGGCAGCGCGTAGACCACCGAGCGGATGCCGGCCCAATACATCTTCCCCACGCACATCGCGCACGGCTCGCAGCTCGCATAGACCACTGCCCGGCGCATCTCGTCCGGCGTCAAACGGCGAATGGCCTCGACCATCAGGTTGCTTTCGGCGTGCGCCGTGGGATCGCGGTCGGTCGCGATGGCGTTCCGAGCGGTCAGGGCGACGACGCCGTCCAGAACGAGCA